>JBKJUD010000284.1:0-13347 GCA_046590735.1 Candidatus Eiseniibacteriota bacterium
CGCCGGCAAGTCGACGCTGTTCAACGTGCTCACCGGCGCCTCCGTGCTCGCCGACAACATGCTCTTCGCCACCCTCGACCCCACCACGCGCCGCATGCGCCCGCCGGCCGGCGACACCGTGCTGCTCTCCGACACCGTGGGCTTCATCCGCAAGCTGCCGCATCACCTGGTCGCGTCGTTCCGCGCCACGCTGGCGGAAGTCCGCGAGGCCGACTTCCTGCTGCACGTCGTGGACGCCTCGCACATCGCCACCCGCGAGCACATCTCGTCGGTGCAGGAAGTGCTCACCGAACTCGACGCCACCCACGCGCCGACCCTGCTGGTCTTCAACAAGATCGACCAGGTCGACGACGAGACGGTGCTGCAGGCGCTGGCCGCCGAGTTCCCGGGCAGCCTGTACATCTCCGCGATGAAAGGCGAGGGACTCGACGCGCTGTGGTCGAAGATCGCCGAGGCCGAAGTCGACTTCCGCGCCGCCAAGCGCGAGGGCCGCGGCCGCGCCGAGGAGGCCGCGATCGAGCGCGTGCTCGCCGAGGACACGCTGGCCACCGAGGCGCCGTACGAGGTGCAGGTCGAATGGCAGGTGGTGGACGGGGAGGGGCGGGACGAGGAGGATGGGACGCGGGGCTAGCCCCTAGCCTCCCCGGCTCGAGGCTTCACCACCCCCGCCGGCTCCGCCGCCGCCAGGGTCCGCAGGTTGCGCACTACGCGTCGCGCCAGCAGCGCCAGCATCCCCGCCACCGCGGCCACGCCCGCCACGTCCACCGTCGTCACCTCGAGCCGCCCCACCGTGAAGTGCAGCGCGCCGGTCGTGGCCGCGAACACATTGAGCGCGATCAGCACCAGCCGCGTCTCGGTGGGCCCGAGCACGCCGTAGCCGTAGCGGAACACGCCGAACACGTGCGTCTCCAGGTACACGTTGATCGACAGCAGCAGGTATCCCGCGACGATCGCCAGTCCGGTCCCCAGCAGCATGTACGGCGACAGCCCCAGCCCCAGGCCAATGGCGATCGTCGAGTATGCGTCGGTGAGGTGATCGAGGTAGAAGCCGTAGCGCGGGCGTTCGATGTGCCGGGTGCGGGCGAGCGTGCCGTCGAGGCTGTCGCCGAACCAGTGCGCGACCAGCGCCGCGTTCACCACCCACAGCCACAGCGGCGAGTGATTCGACAGGCCGTACGCCACCGCGATGACGGTGGCGGCGAGCAGGCCGAGCACGGTGAGATGATCCGGCATCACCCACGCCGGCAGCGCGCGGGCCAGGCGGGGGAGCGTGGCCGCCTCGAAGCGGGCGGTGAGCGAGAGCGCCTTGCGCTCGGCGTCGCGCAGGGGTTCGGGCATCAGCATGGTGGCGTCTCCGGGTTCGATGTGACCTGTCGCCTACGTTAAGACTGACCGGTCGGTTTCAACCATCCGGCGCCGTCCCGAAAATTCCCCATTGACGCGATGCACTCTTGTGCAGCAACATATGTGCACGTCGCCGGGAGCCTCGCACACGGCCCGCACGACCCCCGCGCCGCATCCCGCCGGGTGCCGCGTCCCTCATCCCCCGTCCCAGGAGACACGATGCGCGATCTCACCGAACGCGAACAGCGGGTGCTCGACTTCATCGTCGGCCGCACTCGCGAGAAGGGGTCGCCGCCGACGATTCGCGAGATCGGCGAGGCCTTCCAGATCGCTTCCACCAACGGTGTCCGCTACTACCTCTCCGCGCTCGAGCGCAAGGGCTTCATCCAGCGCAATCGCCGCGTGTCGCGCGGCATCGAGCTGGTGGGCGGCCTCACGCACGCGCTGATGCCGGATGTGGTGCAGGTGCCGGTGCTCGGCCGCGTGGCCGCGGGTCTGCCGCTGCTCGCCACCGAGAACGTCGAGGACACGCTGGTGCTCGACAAGTCGCTGGTGCGGGACGGCACCGTCTTCGCCCTCACCGTGCAGGGCGAGTCGATGAAGGACGCCGGCATCCTGCCGGGCGACAAGGTCCTCGTGCGCCAGCAGGCCACCGCGGACGCCGGCGACATCGTCGTCGCGCTGCTCGAGGACGAGGCCACGGTGAAGCGCTATCGCCCCGAGGCCCACCGCGTGGTGCTCGAGGCCGAGAATCCCGCCTTCGCGCCGATCGTCGTCGAGGGCGCGGGGCTGGAGAGCTTCTCGATCGTCGGGCGCGTCATCGGCGTCGTGCGCATGTATCGGTGACCGCGGGCGTCCGCGCCCCGTGCATCCCCCGTGCATCCCGAAGAGTCGTGCCATGTCCCGCCTCCCAGCATCCAGCTTCGCTCGCTTCACGGGAGGTGGGACATTGTGTCTGTTCCCCCGCCGCATCGCCGCGAGACGCAGGTAGCCCATGCTGGAAACCATCAACGAATCCGTCGAAGTGTTGACCCTGTTCACCGGCGGCAAGGCCTCGCCGCTGCGCTTTCGCTGGCGGCAGAAGGTGGTGAAGATCTCCAAGGTCACCGGCCAGTGGATGCGCCACGAGGGCGAGGCGCGCCTCTACTTCTACTCGGTGCTCGGCGACACCTCGGATTATTTCGAACTCTGCTACGACGCCCGGGCTCTGACCTGGACCCTCTCCAAGGTCTGGATGGCGGGCTGACCCGATGGCCGCACGACGCGAGCGCGTGATCTTCCACGTCGACATGGACGCCTACTTCGCCTCGGTGGAGCAGGCGCTCAACCCGCACTTCCGGGGCAAGCCGGTGATGGTGTGCGGCGACCCGGACAGCCGCAGCGTGGTCTCCGCAGCCTCGTACGAGGCGCGGGGGTTCGGCATCCGCGCCGGCATGCCGGTGGGCGAGGCGCGCGCCAAGTGCCCGCACGGGCTGTTCGTCGAGGGCAACCCGGATCGCTACGTCTACTACTCGCTGAAGATGCTGGAGATCTTTCGCGCCGTCACCCCGCGGGTCGAGCCCTACAGCATTGACGAAGCTTTCCTCGACATCAGCGACGGCGTGCAGGAAGCCGGTGTGACGCCGGTGCAGATCGCGCAGCAGCTCAAGGCGCGCATCGCCGGGGTGTGCGGGGCGAGCGACGGCGACTGGGCGCTGAAAGCGTCGATCGGCATCGCGCCGAACAAGCTCATCGCCAAGATGGCCAGCAGCCTGAGCAAGCCCGACGGGCTGACCATGCTCGACGAGCAGGCCTTCCGCGACACGTTCTGGCCGCTGCCGGCCACCGAGATGTGGGGCATCGGCGAGAAGTCCGGGGTGGCGCTGGCGCGCATCGGCGTGCGGACAGTGGGCGAGTTTGCGGCGTGCCCGCTGCACACGCTGCGCGCGGTGTTCGGCGCGGGCGCCGCAGCGCTGCGCGAGAACGCCCACGGCCGCGACGCGACGCCGGTGGTCCCGTACGACGCGGCGCCCGATCCCAAGTCCGTCGGCCACGAGTACACGCTCGAGACCGATGTTTCCGATCGCGCCGTGCTGCACGCGCACCTGATGCGGCTGACGCAGATGGTCGCGCGACGGCTGCGGCAGCACGGCGTCGTCGGGCGGACCGTTACCGTGAAGGTGCGCACCCGCGACTTCGTGACCTGCACGCGGCAGCATCGTTTCCACGCGGCGACGGACGACGAGACGCGCATTCACGCCGAGGCGACGCGGCTGCTGCAGGCCGCGCTTGCCGGCAAGGCGGTGCGGCTGCTGGGGGTGAGCGTCAGCGACCTGTCGCCCGCGGCGGGGCAGGCTGGCGATCTCTTCGGTGCGCAGGAACGCCGCGAGAAGCTGCACGGCGTCGTGGACCGCGTGCGCGACCGCTACGGCGAGGACCTGCTCACCACGGGCGATGTGCTGTCGCTGCCGCGTTCGGGATACACGGTCATCCCGCCCGGCGATCCGCGCGCGCGCAACGCAGCGGTGGCGATCGCTGCCGGGGCGGCTGCCACCGCGCGTCCTGGCGCCCGGGGCGGCGCGCCGTCCGCGCGGCGCGAGGGAGGCCGCGCGTGACGCTTCGCATCGGCACCTCCGGCTTCAGCTTCGCCGACTGGATCGGGCCGTTCTATCCGGCCGGGCTCAAGCGCGACGCGCTGCTGGACTTCTACGCGACGCAGTTCGACTGCGTGGAGATCAACTCCACCTACTACGGCATTCCGGCGCCGCGCACCTTCGAGCGGATGGCGGCGCGCACGCCGCCTGAGTTCCGTTTCGTGGTGAAGGCCGCCGCGGTGGTCACGCACGAGCGCGTGCCCGATCCCGCCAGCGACGACGCCTTCCTGCGCGCCTGCGAGCCGCTGGCCGCCGCCGGCAAGTTCGAGGGGACGCTGGCGCAGTTTCCCTGGGCATTCCAGAACGACGAGGCGGCGCGCGGCTATCTGCGCGCGCTGCGGGCGCGGCTGCCGGAGGGGCCGGTCTTCGTCGAGTTTCGGCATCGCTCGTGGGCGAAGACGTCGACGATCGCGCTGCTCGAGGAGCTCGGGCTCGGCTACTGCACGGTCGACGAACCGCCGCTGCCCGGGCTGATGCCCGATGACCTGTTTGTTACCCGCGGCGTCGCCTACCTCCGCCTGCACGGGCGCAACGCCGCGACCTGGTGGGGCAGCGGGGGCGACCGCTACGACTACGACTACTCCGAGCCGCAACTGGCGGAGTGGGCCGGAAAGCTGCGCGGACTCACCGGACGCGCCAGCACGACGTATGTGTTCTTTAACAACTGCCACGCGGGCCAGGCGGCCCGGAACGCCAAGCTGCTGAAGGCGATGCTCTCGTCGGATCCTCGTAACTGATTCATCCGTCGTCTGTTATTTCCAGATCCACCCCTACTGCACAAAAATGTCGGAGGGGACTGCTAGCGTATCTCAGTGCACAAACGGGTAGCGATGTCCGCCCCAGAGGGCGCGGCGAATCGCTCGTTTCACCGGAAGGAGATTGAAGATGAACGGGTACCTCACCACCACGATGGGCTCGTCGTTTCTGGGCCAGGGCCGCGTGTCGGCGGCGTTCGCCGCGCCGCGCGTGCGCGCGCACATCGGCCGCCGCGGCAAGCGCGAGACGCTGGCGATGCGCGTGGCGCTCGCCGTGGGCGGCCCGCGCCTGGCCCGCCCGCGCACGCTTGCGCAGCTGTGCCGCGCCGCGGCCGGCCCCGCGCGCCGGCTCGCGGGCGTGTCCGCGGCGGTGGCGGTGATCGCCCTCGCCGAGACCGCGCTGTCGGTGCTCTCCCGCTAGGCCGGACGCCGCGTGTCCCACACCACATCGCCGCAGGAAACCCCAGCCGCCGAGCGGTGGCGCGGCGGCATCGACCCGCGCCGCACGCTGCTCCCGCAGCTGTACGACGACGCCGGCGATCGCGCCGGGCTGCTGCTGCAGCCGGCGCACGCGGGACTGCCGGTGTGCGCGGGGCCGGAGGCGGCGCTCGCGGCAATCACTTCGCATCGCGAGTACGCGGGCGAGGTCGTGCACATCGAGGACATCCCGGCGCGCGAGGCGGCCTACCGCGACCCGCATCCGGCGATCCCGGACTGGCTCGCCGCCTCGCTGCGCGGGCAGGGCATCGAGCGGCTGTACAGCCATCAGGCCGAATCGGTGGAGCGCGTGCGGGGAGGCGAGAATCTCGTCGTGGTCTCCGGCACCGCGGGGGGCAAGAGCCTGTGCTACCTGCTGCCTGTGCTCGAGCAGCTCGCGGCGCGACCGGATGCCACGGCACTGCTTCTGTTTCCCACGAAGCCGCTCGCCCAGGACCAGCGCGGGGCGCTGAGCCGCCTGCTGCATGCGCTGCCCGAGCGCGACACGCCGGCCGGTGTGCGCGATCTCGTCTGCGGCACCTACGACGGCGACACACCACCCGCCGCGCGACGGGCGCTGCGCGATACCGGGCGCATCATCCTGTCCAATCCCGACATGCTGCACGCCGGCATCCTGCCCGGGCATCCGCGCTGGTCCCGCTTCTTCAGCGGGCTCACGCTGGTGGTCATCGACGAGGTGCACAGCTATCGCGGCATCTTCGGATCGCACGTCGCCAACGTCATGCGACGACTGCGGCGCGTCGCGGCGCATCACGGCGCCACGCCGCAGTTCCTCCTGTGCTCGGCCACCATCCGCAACGCCGAGGAGCAGGCGTCGCGGCTGGTGGGCGTGCCGGTCAGTCGCGTGCAGAGCGATGGAGCGCCTCGTTCACCCCGCCGCTTCGTGTTCTGGAACCCGGCCCCGGTCCGTCCGCCCGAGCCCACGCGACGCAGCGCCAGCGTGGACGCCGCCGCCCTGGTCAGCCAGCTCGTGCTGCACCAGGTGCCGAGCATCGTCTTCACCAAGTCGCGCGTCGTCGCCGAACTGGTCTACCGCTACGCGAAGGCCCGGCTGGAGCCCTACGTGATGCCCGGCGGCGCCGCCACGCTCGCGGACGCCATCAGTCCCTACCGCGGTGGCTACCTGCCCAGCGAGCGGCGGGCCATCGAGGCGCGACTGTTCTCCGGCGCGCTGCGCGCCGTGGTCAGCACCAACGCGCTGGAGATGGGCATCGACGTGGGCAGCCTCGATGCCTCCGTGCTCGTCGGGTTTCCCTCCACCATCGCCAGCACTTGGCAGCAGGTAGGCCGCGCCGGCCGCGCCGGGCGCGAGGCGCTGTCGGTGGTGATCGCCTACGAGGATCCGGTCGACCAATACCTCATCCGCCATCCTCGATACTTCTTCGACCAGACGCCGGAAGCGGCGGTGATGGATCCGGAAAACGACGCGATCCTGCGCTCGCAGCTCGCGTGCGCGGCGGCGGAGCTGCCGCTGTCGGAGTCGGATGGCGCGCTCTTCGGCCCCCGCGCGGCGGCCACCGTAGACGCTCTCACCGGGGAGGGATACCTCGCGGCCATCCGCGGCCGCCACTACTGGGCGGTGGCGGATCCACCCGCTCGGCAGGTGAGCCTGCGCCTGATGTCCTCGGACACCGTGACGATCATCGAAGAGGCGGGGGCTGGGCGCGTCCTCGGCACCGTCGATGCGATCAGCGCACCCGAGGTGGTGTATCCCGGCGCCATCTATCTGCACGAGGGCGCCTCCTTCTTCGTGCGCAGCCTGGACCTGGTCTCGAAGATCGCCTCCGTCGAGCCGCGCGAGACCGACTACTACACCCAACCCGTGCTGGAGACCCGCTTGTCGGTGCTGTCCAGCGGCGAGGCGATTGCGCAGAACGCGCAGACGCTCACACTGCACACCGTGGCGGTGAGCTGGGTGACCGCGTTCTTCAAGAAGATCCGGTACCGCACGCTGGAGTCGATCGGTTACGGCATGCTGGACTTGCCGCCGCAGACGCTCGAGACCGAGGCCGTGTCCTGGGCGCTCACCCCCGCGATTGCGGAGGCGCTGGTGGGACTCGGGCATGCGCCGCGCGAGGCGCTCGGCGGGCTGCGCAACGTGATGATTACCGTCTGGCCGATACTCGCCATGACCGAGCCGGCCGACGTGGGCGCGATCGTGGAGTCGGCCAACGCGCCGCACCCCTCGCTGTTTCTCTACGACCGCTTTCCGGGCGGGCTGGGCTATGCACGGCGCGCCCATGCGGAGTTCGGCCGCCTCATGCGCATGGCCTGCGACCTGGTCGCGGATTGCCCGTGCGCGGATGGCTGTCCCTCCTGCGTCGGGCTGCCGGTGGTGCGGCCGGCGATTCAACAGGATCCGGATCTCGGCACGGGGTATCCGATACCGTCGAAGGCCGCGACGCTCGCGCTGCTCCACCTGATGCGCGAGGCGTGGCCGGAAGCGAGGGAGAACTAGATGTCCACCTATGCACGCTTCATGCCGGCCGCGGCGCCCCTCATTCCGGATGCGCTGCCGCGGCTGGGCGCCGCGCCGCAGGTCCTCGCGGAGTTCCGCGCGCTCACCCGGCGACTGCTGGCGCATGCCGACACACTGCCGGCGCCGGAGCAGGCGGGTCGCTCGCGGGCAGCGGAATCCCGCGCGTCGTTCGGGCCGCGCCCCGCGCCTATTCATCGGACTGCGCGGTTGCCGCTCTCGCCCCCGGGAACGGCGTCGCACTCTCGCGTCGCCGGCGTCCCGGCCGCTGCGTCGGCGCCGGGCGGCTCGCGGTTCGGCCCGTTCCCTCGCGGGGGGGCGGTGGCTGCCGCCCCGCGCGAGGAACTCCGGCTGCGCTCCAGCGACGATATCGCGGAAGCGCTCGGATTCCGGCGTGTGGCCGGCACCGGGGACGCGACGCTCCTGGTGCGTGAACTCCGCACCGCCGTACCCGCGGCCCTGGACTGGACGCGCGCGCTCCAGCCCAATCGGTTGCCCTCGGTCGCGGATCCGATGGCCCGGCCCGGCCGGCCGCGCGGGACCCTGTTGCTCGACATCGAGACCGCCGGGCTCGCCAACGCCCCTATCCTGCTGGTCGGGTGTGCGCGCGTCGTCGGGCAGCGGCTGGTGCTGCGGCAGTACCTTGCGACCGACTACCCCTCCGAGGACGCGTTGCTGCGGGCGGTGGCACGCGAGCTCGCACGGTCGGCGCGGGTGGTGACGTTCAACGGCGCCTCGTTCGACATCCCCGCCCTGCGCGATCGGTCCGTGCTGTGGGGGCTGGCCGCGCTCGCCACGCCGACGCATGTGGACCTGCTGCCGCACGCTCGACGGGCGTGGCGGGGCGTGGTGGCGAACTGCCGGCTGGGGACGCTGGAGACTGTGATGCTCGGCCGCGTGCGCCGGCAGGACATGCCCTCGCGCGAGGTCCCCGAGGCGTTTCACCGCTTTGCGCGAACCGGGGACCCGGGCGTGGTGGCGCCAATCGTCCGGCACAACGCCTTCGACGTGATCTCGATGGCGGGACTCGCCGTTGCCTTGGGCGTACCGGTATGATCCCGCATCGTGAAGACTCCCGCACACACAGCCCCACCCACCTCCGCCCCCCGCGCGCGAAGCGCCCCGGCTAGGCGCGGCAACCCCAGCTCCTCCCTCGCCGGGCTCGGCGAATTCGGCCTGATCGCACGCATCGCCGCGGCGCAGGGCACGGAGGACCCGGCGACCTGGCTGTGCGCCATCGGGGATGACGCGGCCGTGCTCGCGCCGCGTCCCGCGCGGGGCGGCGCGCTGCTGGTCACCGTCGATGCCCTCATCGAGGGGCGGCACTTCCTCCGCCACTGGTCGACGCCCGAGGAACTCGCGCAGAAGGCGCTCGCGTGCAATGTGAGCGACATCGCCGCGATGGGCGGCCGGCCACTGGGAGCAGTGCTGGCGCTCGGCGTCCCCGCGGATCTGCCGCTCGCGTGGCTGCAACGGTTCGGCCGCGGGATCGCGCGCGCGGGCCGGGGCTTTGCGTGTCCGCTGGTGGGTGGGGACACGGTGGCGTCCGATAACCTCATTCTCAGTGTGACGGTGATCGGTGAATCGGTTGGACGGCGCGCGGTTCTTCGTGGCGGAGCTCAGCCGGGCGACGTACTCTGCACGACCGGTTCGCTCGGGGAATCGGCGCTCGGGTTTGCCTTGCTGTCGCAACTGCCGCCTGGCGCCAAGGCCACGCCCGCCCGGCGTCGCGCCGTGGCACGGCGCTACGGCGCGGGCGCGGCCAGCGCGATTCGGCGACACCTGCGCGGCATCGCCCGTCCGGGCGCCGGGGCGATACTCGCGGCCCATGGCGCCCACGCCCTGATTGACATCAGCGATGGTCTCGCCTCGGAAGCGTGGCACCTCGCGCGCGCGAGCCGGGTACGGATCGAACTCGAGGAAGCCGCCATTCCGGTGGCGCCCGCGGTTCGCCGGCTCGGCGTCCGGCTCGCCGTGGACCCGCTGGACCTCGCGCTGCACGGAGGCGAGGACTACGAGCTGCTCGTGGCGCTGCCCCCGGGCCGGGTGGCAGGCGCGACCGCGGCATTGGCCACGCACGAAGGCCTCGCGCTCCGCGCCGTCGGCCGGGTGGTGCAGGCCGGGCGGCCCGCGGTGCGGCTGCTGACCCGCGCCGGCGGGAACCGTCCGCTCGCGGACCGCGGATACGATCACTTTCGCCAGGAGACAGGATGACCGACCAGGAAGTGTTCGACCGGCTGGAAAGCGATGTCGTCGAGACGGTATTCCTGCACAACCCGATCGTCGCCACCATGTACGGGCGACACGAGCGCGACGAGCGCATGGGCGACAACAGCCCCGGTGCGGTCGCTGCGCAGATGCACGACTATGCAGCACTGCTGGGCCGGCTGCGTGCGCTGGAGCCGACCGCGTTGTCCGCGCCGCGGCGCATCGACTGCGCGCTGCTGATCAGCACGCTCGAGACGGCGATCATGCGCACCGAGCGCCTGCGCGAACACGAGCGCAACCCCGCCCATGCCGCGGAGTGGGCCATCTTCTCGATCTACTTCCTCATGTTGCGCGATCACCTGCCGCTGGAGCCGCGGGTGCGGGCGATGGCGTCGCGCCTGAACGCGATTCCCCAGTGGCTGGAGACCGGCCGCGCGCAACTGCGCGACGTCCCGCCGCTGTTCGCGTCCGTCGCGCTGCAGGTGGCCGAGGGCGGCGTGGCGTTCCTCGAGGACGTGCGAGCGTACGTGAAGGAGCGCGATGCCGCGCTGCTCCCGCTGCTGGCCGAACCGGCGGAGCGCGCTGCGGCGGCCTTCGCCGCGTACGCGCGGGCGCTGCGCGAGGAGATCGAACCGCAGGCCTCCGGCGACTGGGTCATCGGTCGCGAAAATCTCGACTGGTTATTCCGCCACGAGCACTTGCTGCCCGAGGACTCGGCGGCGATCGCCGCACGGGGCCGCGAGGTGTTCGCGGAGTTGACCGCACAATTGGTCGACATCGCGCGGCAGATCGATCCGTCGGCTACCTGGATCGACCTGATCGAGCGCGCCAAGCTCGATGTGCCCGCAGCGGACCAGGTGCTGGCGCTCTACGTCGAGGAGACGGCGGAGTGCGTGCGCTTCGTGCGCGAGCGGGGCATCGCACCGATACCGGACGGCGAGACCTGCCGGATCGTCGACACGCCGGTGTTCGATCGTCCGACGATTCCCTACGCCGCCTACCAACAGCCGGGCCCCTTCGAGTCGGTGCAGGAGGGGCACTTCTACGTCACGCCAGTGGATCCGGCGGCGTCGGCCGAGGACCAGCGTGACCAGTTGCAGGGTCACTGCCGCGCCAGTCGTGTGCTGACCTCGGTGCACGAGGCGTACCCGGGCCACCATCTCCAGTTGATGCACGCAAACCGCTGCGCCTCGCTGTCACGCCTGCTGGGCGACTCGCCGGTGCTGGCCGAGGGGTGGGCGTTGTACTGCGAGCAGATGATGTGGGAGGAGGGCTTCTACGCCGATCCGCTGCTGCGGCTCTGGCAGCTCAAGGACGCGCTGTGGCGTGCCGGGCGGATCATCGTCGACGTGGGGTTGCACACCGGCGAGATGACCTTCGACCAGGCGGTCGAGTTCATGGTCGAGGAGGTGCGGCTCGAGCCGGCCAACGCGCGCGCCGAGGTGACGCGCTACTGCATGAGTCCGACGCAGCCTTCGAGCTACATGCTGGGCAAGCTGGCGCTGCTCGATCTGCGCGACGAGGTGAAGCGGCGCGAGGGCGCGGCGTTTTCGCTGGGGGACTTCCACGCGCGGGTGCTGTCGGCGGGTACCTTGCCGGTGCCGCTGGTCCGCGCGCATGTGCTCGAGGAGGCGGCGGTGGTTCCCGCGTAGGCTGGGCCGCGGCGCGCGCCGTCGCGATGTCGCGGCGCGCTCCCCGGCTGCGCTACCCGCTGGGCCCTTGCGCCTCCACGGCGCCGGCCGCTTCCACCACGCGGCCCCGCGCGGCGCCGCGCGCCAGGACATCCTTCGCGGCGGGTCCGAAAACGCGCGCCAGTTCGGCCCGTAGTTGCCCGCTGTTGAGATTGGTGAGCAATCGTCCCCGATGCGCCAGGCTGATGGCGCCACGTTGTTCGCTCACCACCAGCACCAGCGAATCGGTTTCCTCGGACAGCCCCAGCGCCGCCCGATGCCGCGTCCCCAGCGGGGACGGCACCGCCGAGGGCGACAGCGGCAGCAGGCAGCCCGCCGCCACCGCGGTCTCGCCGCGAATGATGATCGCCCCGTCGTGCAGCGGCGTGCCGGGCGTGAAGATGGTCTCGATCAGTTCGGCGGAGACGCGCGCGTCGGTGCGGCGGCCGGTTTCCATGTAGTTGCGCAATCCCATGTCGCGCTCGAGCACGATCAGCGCGCCGATGCGGCGCTGCGCCATCTCCTCGACGGCGCGCAGCACTTCCCCCAGCACCCCGTACGGTTCGACGCGCACCAGCGAGCCCACCCAGCGGCTCTGTCCGATCAGTGCCAGCGCGCGGCGCAATTCCGGCTGGAACAGCACGATGAAGGCGACCATCCAGACCGGCGTGAAGTTGCGGACGATCCAATTGACGGTGTCCAGCTTGACCCAGCTCGCCACGATCGAGGCGAGCACGATGCCAAGCATCCCGACGAACATCTGCGCGGCGCGGGTGCCGCGGATGATGATGAAGATGCGATAGAGCACCATCGCCACCACCAGGATGTCGATCGCCGCGAACACCAGCGCGCGCGCGCTGGGATCGGGGCTCAGGAGACGCCAGTCGAGGAAGGGGATCATGGCTGCGCGGGTCCTGCCTGTGGGGCGTCCGCGCGCGGCGCGGGCTCGCGCGTCGTGCGCACGGCGTCCGCAACGCGCAGTGCGCGGACGCCGTGCGCGTTGCGGACGCCGTGCGCAACGCGCAGTGCGCGGACGGTTGCGCGGACGTCGTGGGCCCGCACGATGCGCGCACCTGCCTGCGCGGCGAGCACGGCGGCGGCGAGGCTGCCCTCGAGGCGGTCGGTGGCCGGCGAGGGCGCCGCGTCCGGTCCGGATTGCAGCGCGCCGAGGAACGACTTGCGCGAGGCGCCCACCAGCACGGGATAGCCCAGCGCAGCGATCTCGCCGAGACGGCGCAGGAGGACAAGGTTGTGCGCGGCGGTCTTGGCGAACCCCAGTCCGGGATCGACGATCAGGCTCGCGCGCGGCACCCCGGCGTCCCGCGCGCGGCGGGCGGCGGCGCCGAGCGACTCAACGACCTCGCCGAGCAGGTCGTCGTAGTCCGTCCGCGCCTGCATGTCGCGCGGCGTGCCGCGCATGTGCATCACGCACAGGCCGGCGCCGGCGTTTGCGGCCACGCGCGCGAGTTCGTCGCTGGCAGCGAGTCCTGTCACATCGTTCACGAGCACAGCGCCGCGCTCGCACGCGGCGCGTGCCACCGACGGCGTCGAGGTGTCGATCGACACGCAGGCGCCCACACCGCGCAGCGCCTCGAGTACCGGCTCGACGCGCGCCCATTCTTCGTCCGCGGACACCGGCGCGGCGCCGGGTCGCGTGCTGACCCCGCCGACATCGAGGATGTCCGCGCCCTCGCGCAGCATCTCCTCGGCGCGGGTCAGCGCGGCGCGCGATGTGACGAACGCGCCGCCATCGGAGAACGAGT
>JBKJUD010000029.1:0-3127 GCA_046590735.1 Candidatus Eiseniibacteriota bacterium
GCGGTCGCGCGGGTGCGGCCGGCGCTCGAGGCCGACGGCCTGCGGCTCGTGGTCGATTCGGTTGGGGAACACGGGACGGTCGAAGGCCATCCTATTGTGCTCGCGCATGCCATCGTCCAACTTGTCGAGGCGGTGGCGCGGCGGAGCGCCCCGGGCGGCGAAATCGTGCTGCGAATGGAACCCGGCGAGGCGGAGCTGCTGTTGGTCGCCCACGAGCGAGGCGGGGTGGATGACGGGCACGATGTGCTGACAGCGGCGGAAGCGGAACTCGGCGCGGAGCTGTGGCTGGCGCGGCGTCTGGTCGAGATCCATGGCGGTTCGCTCTCGCTTCAGGCGGACGCGGCCCAGTGCTCCTGGCGAGTGCGGATTCCCATGCGCGCGGGGTGACCATCCTGCTGCGCGATCCCGTCGCCACCAAGGCACCGCGCGCCGCATCTGATTCCCCGCTCACGCAGCCCGAACCATCGAACACCAACACACGAAGCCGGAAGCCCGCGTCGGCCGGCAAACCATCATCCCTGAGTTCGGCGCCCCGGGCGCAATCGCCGGCGTCGCCGGACTCGCACGGTGGGTCCGCGACACTGCACGCGAACCCCAGAGACGCTTTCCCCCGGAAACCGTGCGGCATGGACCAGACCCAGGACACCCAGCTCGTCGCCCTCGTGGTCGACGACAACCGCGACTTCCGCGCGACCCTCAGCTTGCTGGTGGGGCGCGAGGGTTTCGTGGTGCGCGAGGCCGGATCGCTGCGGGAGGCGCGCGACAGCATCGCCGCGCAGACACCCGACGTGGTGCTGGCGGATCTCCACCTGCCCGACGGCGACGGACTCGAACTCACCCGCGACAGCGAAACCGGCGGCTACGACACCATCGTGATCACCGGCAATGCGTCGGTGGAGTCGGCGATCGGGGCGCTGCGCGACGGCGCCCTCGACTACCTGACCAAGCCGGTGGAGCGCACGCGGTTGCGCAGCATCCTGCGGCACGTGGCGCGCGGCCGCGCCCTGCAGTCGGAGATCGTCTCGCTGCGCAGCGAGCTGCGCGACGTCGGGCGCTTCGGGCAGATGGTGGGGCGGTCGCCGGCGATGCAAGACGTCTACGGGCTCATCTCCCGCGTGGCGCCGACCCATGCGAGCGTGCTGATCACCGGGGCCAGCGGCACCGGGAAGGAACTCGTCGCCAGCACCATCCACCGCCTCAGCAAGCGGCGCGACCGGCCGTTTCTCGGCGTCAACATGGGTGCGATCTCCAGCACCTTGGTGGAGAGCGAGCTGTTCGGGCATGTGAAGGGCAGCTTCACCGGGGCCGAGGGACACCGCAAAGGCTACTTCCAGGAGGCCAGCGGCGGCACGTTGTTCCTCGACGAGATAACCGAGGTGCCGCCCGAGCTGCAGGTGAAGCTGCTCCGTGTGCTCGAAACCAGTTCCGTCATGCCGGTGGGCACCTCCACCACCGTGCCGGTGGACGTGCGGGTGATCGCGGCCACCAATCGCGACCCGCTCGACGCCATCACCGCCGGACGGCTGCGCGAGGACCTCTACTACCGGCTCAACGTGTTCCCGCTGACACTGCCGCCCCTGCGCGAGCGCGGCGAGGACGTGCGGCTGCTCGCCGCGTTCTTCCTCGACGTCATCAACGAGCGCGACGAGACCACCAAGACATGGACAGCGGCTGCGCTCGACAAGATGGCGCGCTACGCGTGGCCGGGAAACGTGCGCGAGCTGAAGAACCTGGTGGAACGCGCCGCGATCCTCGCCGACGCCGAGATCGGTGTGGACGTGCTGGGTCTCGGCGACAGCGCTCCCGTCGGGGGCGATCCCGCCGCGACGGTGCTGCAGGTGCGCCTCGGCACCCCGCTCAAGGAGGTGGAGCGCCGCATCATCCTGGCCACGCTGCAGGATACGAAGGGCGACAAGAAGCGGGCGGCCGGGATCCTCGGGGTGAGCATGAAAACCATCTACAACCGGCTGAACGTCTACGATGCGCGCGGCGCCGGCCCGTCGGCGATCGAGCGCTGGGCCGATCCCGAACGCGAGGACAGCGTCGCGAAGTGAGGCGGCGCCCCTCGCGGCGGCCGGCGGCGGGCTATCGGCGGTCCGCGCCCAGCCCGGGCTGACGCAGCGGTTGCACCTGCGCGAGCACGTCCAGCAGCACCGAGAATTCGGCCGGTTTGGTGAAGTGGTGATCGAACTGTGATTCGGCGGTGCGCCGCCGGTCCTCCGCCTGCCCCCACCCGGTCAGCGCGATCAGCACGGTGCGCTCGCCGCGCTCGCGCGCCCGGATCGCGCGCGCAACCTCGTGCCCATTGAGCTTCGGCAGGCCCAGGTCGAGCACCGCGACATCCGGCTTGCGCGCGAACGCGAGCCTGACCGCCTCCTCGCCGTCGTGGGCGGTCTGGACATCGTGGCCTTCCCCGCGCAGCAGCATGGCGAGGGTGAGCGCCGCGTCCAGGTTGTCGTCGACGACCAGGATGTGCAGGGGCATGCCGGGCCCTCGGCGGGTTGCACGATCTCCCGCGAGGGACGAATCGACTTCCGGCGGGAGCGCCGCCGAGAGTGGCAGGCGCACGATGAACTCGCTGCCCCGCCCCGCGCCCTCGCTGTGTGCCTCGACCGCGCCGCCGTGCAGTTCCACGAGGCGCTTCACCAACGTCAGTCCGATGCCGATGCCGCCCTCTGTGCGTTCCAGCGAGCGGTCGACCTGGACGAAGATCTCGAAGATGCGCGGCAGCATCTCGGGCGTGATGCCGATGCCGGTGTCGGTGATCCGCACCTCCACGCGCCCCGCGTGCTGTCGGGCAGTCACCGCGATGCGGCCGCCGGGATCGGTGTACTTGGCCGCGTTGGTGAGGAGGTTCGTGAAGACCTGCGCGAGCCGCGTGAAGTCAGCGTCGAGCGTCACCGGCTCGTCCGGCAGGGAGAGCCGGAGGCTCTGGCCGCGCCGCTCGATCAGCGGGCGCGTCGCCTGTGCGGCGCTTTCGATCACCGCGTGCAGGTCGACGCGGTCGATGCGCAGCAGGATGCGGCCGCGGGTGATGCGCGACACGTCCAGCAGGTCGTCCACCAGGCGCGTCATGTAGTGGAGCTGCCGGTCGATCACGTCCGTCGCCCACTGGGTCTCATCTGGG
>JBKJUD010000083.1:0-3289 GCA_046590735.1 Candidatus Eiseniibacteriota bacterium
TTCTTGAACTCGTCGGCGATCCAGTCGATGATGACCTGGTCGAAGTCGTCACCACCGAGGTGCGTGTCGCCGTTGGTCGACTTCACCTCGAACACGCCCTCGCCGATCTCCAGCAGCGAGATGTCGAACGTGCCGCCGCCGAGGTCGTAGACGGCAATCTTCTCGTTCGCCTTCTTGTCGAGTCCGTACGCGAGCGACGCAGCGGTGGGCTCGTTGATGATGCGCAGCACCTCGAGGCCGGCGATGCGGCCGGCGTCCTTTGTGGCCTGGGGCTGCGAGTCGGTGAAGTACGCGGGCACGGTAATGACCGCCTGCGTGACCTTCTCGCCCAGGTACGCTTCCGCGTCGGCCTTGAGCTTCTGCAGGATCATCGCCGAGATTTCCTGCGGGCTGAAGGTCTTGCCCTCGGCGGCGATCTCGACGGCGGCGGCGCCGTTGCTGTCCTTCACGACCTTGTACGGGACCTTCTTGATCTCGTCGGTGGCCTCATCGAGCCGGCGGCCGACGAAGCGCTTGATCGAGAACACGGTATTCTCGGGATTGACCACCGACTGCCGCTTGGCCAGCTGCCCGACCAGCCGCTCCCCACCCTGCGTGAACCCGACGACCGACGGGGTGAGCCGGCTGCCCTCCGTGTTGGTGATGACGACGGGCTGCCCACCCTCCATGACCGCCACCACCGAGTTCGTGGTGCCCAAGTCGATACCGATGACCTTCGCCATTTGTGTCCGTCCTTCCTGCCGTGGGAAACCGCGCGGGGGGGAATCCGGTCCGGCCCGCGTCGATAGCTCCTGATGTCATCGATTGGATGCGCAGGTTGCGTGCCAGTGATCGTTCATCGTGAAACAATATTGTATGGTGTTGCAGCGGAGCACGATAGATCCATTAGGTACGCACTGACCAGCGACCGGCGTGAATTGGAAGGATTCTATGTGCACCAGTAAGTTCCATAACGGAACGTCTCGGGCCCGATCAGATGAGGTCCAGCGACCCTCGCCCGTAGTCATTGAGCTTCCGCCACAGCGTCGTGCGCGAGATGCCCAGCGTCTTCGCGGCCTTGCCGATATTCCCGTGGTGCCGCTTCACCACGCGCAGGATGTGCTCGCGTTCGACCTCCGCCAGGGTCATGGAGTCGCGCTGGTCGTCGGCGGTACGGGCCGGCAGCATGCGCTGGCGGTAGATCGTCGGAGGCAGGTCGCGGACCTCGATGGTCTGCGAGTCGGCCAGCGCCACCGCGCGATAGACGGCATTCTCCAACTCCCGGACGTTGCCGGGAAAGTCGTAGCCGAGCAGGTAGGCCCGCGCGTCGGCCGAGAGCCGCATCGCGCCGCGGTGCTCCTGCTCCGCGAAGCGCGCCATGAAGTGCTCAGCGAGCGGCATGATGTCCTCGCGCCGTTCCCGCAGGGGCGGAATCTCGACGTGCAGGACGTTGAGCCGGTAGTAGAGATCCTCGCGCAACTCGCCGCGCGCCACCGCCTCGGCCACCGGCTTGTTGGTCGCCGCCAGGACGCGCACGTCGACGTGCACGGCCGCTTCCCCGCCAACCGGCCGGATTTCGCGTTGCTGCAGCGCGCGCAACAGCTTGACCTGCGCGAGCAACGGGATCTCGGCGACCTCGTCGAGGGACAGGGTGCCGCGGTCGGCCTGCTGGAACAGGCCCTTCTTGTCGGCCACCGCGCCGGTGAACGCGCCGCGGCGGTGCCCGAACAACTCGCTCTCGACCAGGGTGTCGGGGATGGCGCCGCAATTGACGGCGATGAACGGCCGCTCCCAGCGCGCCGAGGCGTAGTGGATCAGTCGGGCGACCATCTCCTTGCCCGTGCCACTCTCGCCGGTGATCAGCACGGTGCTCTCGGTACGCGCCACCTTCTCGATGAGGCGCAGCAGGCGCTGCATCTCGGGCGACTCGGCGATGAAATCCTCATGCAGCGCGAGCAGCGGCGGGGCGGAATCGATCTTCGTCGGCATGGCGGCGCAGTATAGCACGGCCCGGCGCCCGCGCCGCCGGATGCGCGAAGCGGGGCCGCCCCGAAGGCCGACCCCGCTCCCGTCTCGCCGTGGCCCCCTCAGATGGCGACGGGGCCGGTCACGCCGCTACTTCTTTGTCTTGCGCGACCCGGTCTTGCGCGATCCCGCCTTGCGCGACTCGGCCTTGCCGGCGCCCTTGCCGGCCGGCGTCCCGTTCATTGCGATGTTCAGGAGCGTGCGCACGCCGAACCCGGTGGCGCCCTTGACCGCGGTCGGCAGGTCCTTGTCGGTCCACGCCGTGGGGGCGATGTCGAGGTGCACCCACGGCTTGCCGTCGACAAACTCCTGCAGGAACAGTCCCGCGGTGATGGTGCCGCCGTCGCGGCCGCCGGTGTTCTTGAGGTCGGCGATCTCGGACACGGTGAGCTGCAGGTAGTCCTCGTACAGCGGCAGCTCCCACAACCGCTCGCCGGCGGTCTCGGAGGCCGCGCGCACTTCATCGGCCCATGGCTGGTTGTTGGTCATCAGCGCCGCGGCGCCGCGGCCCAGCGCGATGAGGCAGGCGCCGGTCAGCGTGGCGAGGTCCACCAGCTTGGTGGCGCCCTGCTGCACGCCGTAGGTGAGCGCGTCGGCGAGGACCAGGCGGCCCTCGGCGTCGGTGTTGTCGATCTCCACGGTCTTGCCGAGCATCGAGGTGTGGATGTCGCCCGGCTTGGTGGCGCTGCCGCTTGGCATGTTCTCGGTGCACGGCACCAGGCCCAGCACGCTGACGTTCGGCTTGAGCGCCGGCAGCGCGCGCATCGCGCCGAGCACGGCGGCCGCGCCGGACATGTCGTATTTCATCTTGGCGATGCCGTCGGCCGGCTTGAGGTTGATGCCGCCGGAGTCGAACGTGATGCCCTTGCCGACGAACGCGTAGTCGATCGGCGCGTTCTTCGCGGCGCCGGCCGGGCGGTAGAGGATCCGAATGAACTTGGCCGGCTCGATGCTGCCGCGGCTGACGCCCAGCAGCAGGCCCATGCCCATCTTCGCGAGTTCCTTCTCCTCGAAGACCTTCACCTCGAGGCCCTTGAATTTCTTCGCCTGCTCGGCCAGGAAGGTCGGCGTGCAGTCGTTGGCGGGCGCGGAGACGAGGTCGCGCGCGAAGATCGCGCCATCGGCGAGGATGCGGCCGATCTCGAGTTCGCGCTCCAGCGACTTGCCGCTGCCCTGGGGCGCGACGAAGGTGACGGAGTCCGCCGCGAAGGTCTTCTCGCCGCTCTTGTAGCGCAGGAAGCTGTAGGGACCAAGCACGGCGCCTTCCGCGGCCGCGCGCGCCGTC
>JBKJUD010000168.1:0-12471 GCA_046590735.1 Candidatus Eiseniibacteriota bacterium
CCGCGAGAAATGCCGCTGCGAATACGGGGGATTCAGGAACAGGACGCGCATCGACTCCTCCTTAAAACACCAATGGCCGCCTCCGGTGAGGCACGAACGGCCGGCAAGCGCGATAGATCGACGTACTCTACCATCGCGGGAGAAGTGAGGTCAAACCGTTACCCGACCATTTCGTCAGATATCGGCGAATCTCCCACGGGTCCCGTTGTCAGCGATCGAGGACCGGCGAACGGCGAAGGCCCGCGCCGGCCCGGCGGATTGCCCCTCCGCCGAGACGCGTGCTAGGGTCCCGGCATGCCCGACACCCCGCCGTTGGAGCCCTTCACCCTGCGTGGCGGAGTGCTGCACTGCGAGGATGTACCGCTGCCGCGCATCGCCGCGGCGGTCGGGACGCCCTCCTATGTCTATAGCCTGCAAGCCATTATCTCGCGCTACCAAGCCTTGCGCACGGCCTTGGCCGCGGCCCCGGACCCGCCGCTGATCTGCTACTCGGTCAAGGCGAACGCGTGCCGCGCGATCCTCGCGGCGTTGGCTACCGAGGGCGCCGGCGCCGACATCGTCTCCGGTGGCGAGTTGCTGCGCACCCTGGCTGCCGGCATCCCCGCCTCGCGCATCGTGTTCGCGGGGGTCGGGAAGACCGGCGACGAGCACGCGGCGGCGCTGGAGGCCGGCGTCCTGGCGCTGACCGTGGAATCCGCCGACGAGCTGCGGGCCCTCGAGCGCACTGCGCGGGCCCGCGGACGGGTGGCGCCGGTGGCGCTGCGCCTGAACCCCGACCTCTTCGCCCACACGCATCCCCACCTGACCACCGGCACCGCCGGGAGCAAGTTCGGCCTGCAGATGGATGAAGTGGACGGCGCGCTGGCCGTGATCGCCGGGAGTCCCGCGCTGCGCTTGGCTGGCTTCCATGTCCACATCGGCTCGCAGCTCACCCGGCTGGACCTCCACGCCGAACTGGCCGCCCGGGTTGTGCCATTTGTCCGTGAGGCGATGGCCCGCGGGCACGCGGTCGAGTTCCTCGACGTGGGCGGGGGCCTGGGGGTGCAGTACGACGACGAACCGGTGCCAAGCATTGCCGCCTTCGGGGCCTCGCTGGTGGCCGCCTTCGCCCCGGCGGGCTGCCGGCTGGTGCTGGAGCCCGGGCGCGCGCTGGTCGCGGAGGCCGGCGTGCTGCTGGCGCGGCTGCTGTACCGCAAGCCCGATGGCGTCCCGCGCCACTACGTGCTCGATGGCGGGATGACCGAGTTGATCCGTCCGGCGCTCTACGACGCCTACCATCGTATCGCGCCGGTGGTCCCGCGGCCGGGCGCGCCGGTGGTGGTCGACGTGGTGGGGCCGGTGTGCGAGAGCGCCGACGTGCTCGGCGCCGCCCGCACCCTGCCGCCGGCGGAACCCGGCGACCTGTTCGCCGTGCTCACCGCGGGCGCCTACGGGTTCGTGCAGGCGTCCACCTACAATTCGCGGCCACGGCCGCCCGAGGTGTTGGTGAGCGGGGGAGAGTTCGCCCTCGTGCGGCCCCGGGAGCGCATGCAGGCGCTCACCGCCGGGGAGCGCGTGCCGGCGTTCGTTCGCGCGCGCGGCGCCGCCGCGGAGCAGCGCAGACCGGGAGGCTCGCAGCCGTGACCACGCTCGACGTCGTGACCGCCCGCGCGCACCAGGCGCTCGACATCACCCCCCCGGTGCAGGAGGCCGTGGCCGCCACCGGCGTCCGCGAGGGCCTGTGCACGCTGCACGTGCCGCACACCACCGCCGGCATCCTGGTCAACGAACACGACGATCCCGATGTCATGCGCGACCTGCTCGCGCACTTCGCCGAGCTGATCCCGCGCAGTCCGCGCTTCCATCACGCCGAGGGCAACGAGTTCGATGGTCCGCGCCGCCGCCAGCTCTGGGTGCAGGTGCTCGGCGACCGAACGGCCGCGCGGTGAGCCTGTTCGCGCCCGACGAGAGCGTCCAGCCGCTGGCCGCCCGCATGCGGCCGCGGACCATCGAGGAGTTCGCCGGCCAGGAACACCTGCTCGCCCCGGGCAAACCGCTGCGCGCCGCGCTCGACACCGGGCGGCTGGGATCGCTGATCCTGTGGGGTCCGCCGGGGTCGGGCAAGACGACGCTCGCACACCTGCTTGCCCGCGCCACGCAGCGCGCCTTCGTGCCCTTCAGCGCGGTGAACGAGGGCGTGCCACGCATCCGCGCGATCGCCGCCGAGGCCGAGGCGCGGCTGCGTCTGGGCACGCAGACCGTACTGTTCGTCGACGAGATCCACCGTTTGAACAAGGGCCAGCAGGACTCGCTGCTGCCGATGGTCGAACAGGGGACGGTGACGCTGATCGGCGCGACGACCGAAGCGCCCAGCTTCGAGATCAACGGCGCGTTGCTCTCGCGGACGCGCGTCTTCGTGCTGCAGCCGCTGAGCGCGGACGCCATCGCCGCCGTGCTGCGCCGCGCGCTCGCCGACGCCGAGCGCGGCCTCGCCGGCCACGCACTGCACGTCGACGACGCGGCCATCCGCTTCCTCGCCGAGTCCGCCGACGGCGATGCCCGCCGCGCGCTCACCGCGCTCGAGGCCGCCGCGCTCCACGTCGGCCAGGGCGGAGTGCTCGATGCGGAAACCGCGCGCGAGGCGCTGCAGCTGCGCGTCCCGCGCTACGACCGTGCCGGCGAGGAACACTTCAACCTGCTCTCGGCCTATCACAAGTCCCTGCGCGGCAGCGATCCCCAGGGCGCGCTCTACTGGATGGCGCGCATGGTCGAGGCGGGGGAGGACCCGATGACGCTGTTCCGCCGCGCGATGGCGATGGCCGCCGAGGACATCGGCCTGGCCGACCCGCAGGCGCTGGTGATGGCGGTGGCGGCGCGCGACGCGTTTCACATGCTCGGGGTGCCGGAAGGCTTGCTGCCGCTGGCGGAAATGACGATTTACCTGGCCACCGCGCCGAAGACCAACGGCGTCAAAGTCGCGTTGGGCGCGGCCCTGGCGGCCGCACAGGCCAGCCCCGCGGCCCCGGTCCCGCTGCATCTGCGCAATGCCGTCACCGCGCTGCACGAGTCGCTGGGCTACGGCGCCGGCTACCAATACGCCCACGACGCGCCCGACAACTACATCCCGCAGGAATACCTGCCCGACGAGCTGCGCGGCCAGCAGTTCTACCGGCCCGGCCGCTTCGGGTTCGAGAAGGAGATCGGCCGGCGGATGGAGTGGTGGGCGGCCCGGCGCGAGGGCCGCGACGCCGCGGACAATCCCCCGGATCCGCCGGGCGCAACGCCGCGCGGTTGAGTGGCAGCCGCGCGTGCGGTAGCATCAGCGGTTCGCGCCCCCGTTCGTTCATGCTCGTCCGTCGAAGGAGTCCGAGTGACCGTTGCACGCCTGCTGGTTGTCCTGATTGCCGCGTCGGCCCTGGCCAGTTCCGCCGCCCTCGCGCGCGACACCCCGGTGACCGGCCTGTCGCCGCGCGCCCTCCAGTACAACGACATCGCCGACGCCGACACCAGCCTGTCCTCGAACAAGCACGCCGTCATCCTGCTCGACGAGATGACCACGCGGGTGCGGGCCGACGGCTCGCAGAGCATCCGCGTGCACAAGATTGTCCGCATCCAGACGCCCTACGGCCGCGTGAAGTACCGCATGGTCTACTTCCAGTACAACGCGCTGGTCGACCAAGTGAAAATGGAGTTCGCCGGACTGCGCCAGCCCGATGGCAAGTTCGTCACTTACGGCGCCGCCGGCGTCAAGGACACGCTGGTCCAGGCCGTGCAGCTGTTCCCCTACTATCACAACCTGCGCCAGTACGCGTACGTGATGCCCGACCCCGTGCCCGGGTCGATCCTCGAATACCAGTACGTGATCGAACGCCAGTCGCCGCTGATGAAGGGCCAGTTCGAGACCCGCGTGCCGCTGAAGGACGAGGACCCGATCATTCACCTCGAACGCACCGTGACCGTCCCCGACTCGATGGTCGTGTACATGGACGGGGCCAGCGCATCGTGGACGCCCGAGATCGCCACGCACGGCGATGAGCGCGTGTACTCGTGGATGATCGAGAAGATCAACGCCAAGGCCGGCGAATACAGCCCGGTGCCCGTGCTCGACAACACCAACAGCGTCCTGATGACCACGTGGCCGTCATGGCAGGCGCTCTCGCAGAGCCTGGCGGCGACGTACGCGGCGCGCACCACGCCGTCGCCCGCGCTGGCGGCGCTGGTCAAGGAAACCGTCGGCGCGCGCACCGGCGAGGCGGCGATGCGCGCGATCTACAACCTGGCCGCCACCACGATCTCGTTTGCGGCCAAGCAGGTGTTCAACTTCCAAGTCACCGGCGTGATGCCCGACGACCCCGATCTCGTCTGGCAGAACCGGTCCGCCGACGGCAAGGATCACGCGGCGTTCCTCGGCGCCTGCCTGCGCGCCGGCGGGTTTCCGGCGACCTACGCGCTGGTGAACCTGCTGGCGATGCCCGATACCACCGGCCCCTCGCTGCTGCAGTTCAACCACGTCTTCGTGCGCACCCGCACGCCGGCCGGCAAGGATGTCTGGCTGGACAGCGCGCCGGAGACCGCGCCTTTCGGCATCGTGAGCGGCTCGGTGCAGGGCCGTCCCGCGCTGCTGCTCAACGGCGCCGCGCACCCCTTCGCCGTGGTGCCGATGAGCGGCATCCACGACAACACCGAGACCGTCGTCGCCGACCTCACCATCGACGAGAAGGGGACGATGCGCGGCACCATGACCACCACGCCCACCGGGCTGCTCGAGATGCAGGAGCGGATCCTGCTCAAGTCCGCGGGCAAGGGTGGGCGCCGCCAGTTCTTCACCAAGCGCGCCACCTTCATCGCCGCCAACGCGTCGTTCGAGCAATACGACGTGCCGAACCCCGGCGACCTCAACACGCCCTTCCACGCCGGGTTCACCATCACCATCGACCGCTGGGGCGCCTCGCGGTCCGACACGCTGATGGGACAGTTGCCCTCCGGTTTCACCGCGTGGCCGATGACCGGCATCTCGCAGATGGTCAATGCCGAGTCGCGCGACACCGAGTTCGATCTCAGTTTCCTCGCGCCGGCGTTCACGATCACCAAGCGCTTCACCCTCCGCATCCCGCCCGGCTACCGGATTGGCGTGCAGCGCCCGCCGCCGCTGGTCAACCGCGTCGGCTCCTTCAGCGTGGTGTGGGACCTGAAGGGGGAAGTCGCGACAATGACCGAGAAACTGTCCATGAACATGTCGCGCGTGCCGCCGGATCTCTATTCCGAGTTGCGCGACCTGTGGTTCACCATCGGCGTGTTCGAGACCTCGCAGGTGCGCGTGGTCAAGGCCGGCGGACCGGGCCTGCGGCGGTAGCGTGGCGCGGACCCCGCGGGCGCCGGCCCGCTGCGTGCTGCATCCGAGCGCGGTGGTCACCGCGTTCTTCGGCGTGCGCACCGCGCGCGTGCTCGACGCCTGGCGGCGCGGCGACGTCGTGCTGTGCGTGAGCGATGCGGTGATGGCGCACTACCAGGCGCTCGGGAGCACGTTCGACATGTGGCCCGATGAACTCGCCGCGTTCCTGCGCGAGGTGCAGGCGGGGCGCGAGGGCGGGACGGTGGAGTGGTGTGCGCCGTCCGGCGATGACGCGGCGCCGGCGTTCGAGGCGCATCCCGAGGACAGTTGTGTGGCGACGTGCGCGCGCGCAGCCGGGGCGCCGGTGGTGTGCGTGGATCGGCATCTGCTGGGCGATGCCGGCGGATTCGGGGTCGTCGCGCTGACGCCGGTGGAGTTTCTCGCGCAGTTCGTACCCACCGCGCCGCCGCCGGCCGCGTCGCCCGCGTCCCAGCCGCCCCAGCTCAAGCTGCTGACGTAGAGCCCCCCGCGCAACTTCCCGTATCGCCCTGCCTAGCTCAGGCGTAGAGTGGCCGGCGCAGCCGTCCCGTGCGGGCGGCAGGCGTTCCGGACTCCCCTCACGGAGGTGGCGCGATGCTGCACCTGGATACCGGCAACACGGGCTTCATGCTGCTGTGTTGCAGCCTGGTGATGTTGATGACGCCGGGCCTTGCGTTCTTCTACGGCGGGCTGGTGGGCCGCCGCAACGTCCTCGGCATCATGATCCAGAGCTACGTCTCGATGGGGTGGACCACCGTGCTGTGGTTCACGTTCGGGTACTCGCTGTGCTTCAGCGGCCACGGGCCGATCATCGGCAATCTCGACCTGGCGTTCCTGCGCGGCATCACGCTGTCGACTCCTTCGCCCAACGACACCATCCCGCTGATGGTCTTCGTGGCGTATCAGATGATGTTCGCGATCATCACCCCCGCGCTGATCACCGGCGCCTTCGCCAACCGCGTGACGTTCTCGTCGTACATGATCTTCCTCACGCTGTGGCTGGTCTGCGTGTACTTCCCGTTCGTCCACATGATCTGGGGCGGCGGCATCCTGCAGCAGTGGGGCGTGCTCGACTTCGCCGGCGGCATCGTGGTGCACAACATCGCGGGGATGGCCGCACTCGCGTCCGTGCTGTTCGTCGGGCGGCGCGCGGTGGCGGAGAAGGGGCCGCACTCGATCCCGCTGGTCGCGCTCGGGACCGGGTTGCTCTGGTTCGGCTGGTACGGGTTCAACGCCGGCAGCGAGTTCCGCGTGGACAGCGTGACCGCGTCGGCGTTCCTCAACACCGACATCGCGGCGTCCTTCGCGGCGATGGCGTGGCTGGCGGTCGAGTGGTCGAGCACGCGCAAGCCGAAATTCGTCGGACTGCTGACCGGCGCGGTGGCGGGGCTGGCGACGATCACGCCGGCCGCCGGGTACGTGTCGATGTCGACGGCGGCGATCATCGGGATCATCGCGGGGCTGGTGTGCTACATGGCGGTGGCGCTGAAGAACCGGTTGCACTGGGACGACGCGCTCGATGTGTGGGGCGTGCACGGCGTCGGCGGGGCGCTGGGGATCGTGCTGTTGGGCATATTCGCCGACAAGGCGTGGAATCCCGCCGGCGCCGACGGACTGCTCGCCGGCAACGCGGCATTCTTCGGGAAGCAACTGGCGGCGGTCGGAGTCTCGTCGGTGTGGGCGTTCGCGTTCACGCTGGGGATGCTGTGGGTGATCGACAAGATCACGCCGGTACGGGTGCGGCCGGAGTTGCAGATTGCCGGCGTGGACGCGTCGCTGCATGGCGAGACGGCGTACGAGGAGGCGCTGTGAGGCGCGGGCTGCTGGCGGCGGGAGTCGCGGGCGCCGTCTGGGCGGGCGGCGCGTTCGCCGCGGACCTGTCCGCCGTGCCGTCGGTGCGGTTTCACGGGTTCGTGTCGGCGGCGTACGACTACAACTTCAATACGCCGCATGGCGGGATGAACGGGTTTCGCGTGTTCGATGAGCAGGCGAACTCGTTCTCCCTCGATGTCGTGGAGGTGGTGGTCGAGCGGGCGAGTGAGGCGGGTTCGCCGGCGGGGTTTCGCGTCGACCTCACCGCGGGGTCTGCGATTCCCCACGTGACGGCGGCGCGTGGGTTGTTTCGCGATCGCGCCGGCGTGGGGGCCGATGTCGACCTGCAGCAGGCGTTCGTGACGCTGGCGCCGGGCTCCGGCCCGCATTTCGACGTCGGCAAGTTCGTGACGCCGTTTGGATACGAGGTGATCGAGGGATACGACGGGTTCAACGACCAGGCGACGCGATCGCTGTTGTTCGGATACGCGATTCCGTTCACGCATACCGGCGTGCGCGCGGGGTACAGCGTGTCGCCGCGCGTGGCGGCCACGGCACTGCTCGTGAACGGGTGGGACAATGTGGTCGACAACAATGCGGGCAAGTCCGTCGGCGGACAGGTGGCGTGGACGCCGTGCGGCAGTGTGTCGGTGCTGGCCGGCGGGATGCTCGGGCCCGAGCAGGATGGCGACACGCAGACCCGACGACGACTGTTCGACGCGGTGGCGGTGTGGCACGCGACGTCCGCGGTGACGGTGGGCGGGAACTACGACTGGGGGCGCGACCGGCGGGAGCCGCCGCCGGGGACGGAGGGGCCGATTCTCGACGTGCGGTGGACGGGCGGCGCGGGGTACGTGCGCGTGGAGTCGCCGGGCGGGGTTGCGGTGTCGGTGCGCGGGGAGTGGTTCCGTGATGCGTCCGGCGTGCGGACCGGCGTCGCGCAGACGCTGCGGGAGGTGACGGTAACGCCGGAGTGGGCGGTGGCGCCGTCGGTGCGGCTGCGGGCGGATGTGAGGCGGGATTGGTCGACCGTCGCGGCGTTCTTCAAGGATGCCGGGACGTCGGACCGGCAGGTGACGGTGCGGGGGAATGTGGTGGTGGGATTCTAGCGGGGCGAGGGTGCTTGAGTTTGACGGCGCCCCCCGCGGCTGCTACTGTGCCTCGCTCGTTGCCGCGCTGGCCTGCGGCATCCGCGCGACCTCCCCGGTCGCGCCGCGTATTGCGTCCCCATCGTCTAGAGGCCCAGGACTCCGCCCTTTCAAGGCGGCAACACGGGTTCGAATCCCGTTGGGGACGCCACTCACTTCCCGGTACACTCATGGGGAGGGGAAGAACTGACCGCATGTTTGCTCGCATAACCGTGGATCCCGCCCAGATGGGCGGCGTGCCGTGTATTCGTCGATTGCGCATTCCTGTTGCGACGGTGGTCAGCATGGTGGCGCAAGGGATGAGCGCGGAGCAGATCGTCGATGCGTATCCCGACCTCGACGCGGACGATGTCCGTGAATCGCTCCAGTTCGCCGCCGAATAGGCGTGATCACATGGATCTACTGAGCCGGATTACCCACGATCCCGATGTCATGGAGGGGCGCCCCTGCTTGCGCGGGCTGCGAATCACGGTGGGCACGGTAGTGGGTTTGCTCGCGTCCGGTCGGACGGCCGCGGAGATTCTCGACGCCTATCCGTACCTCGAAGCAACTGACCCCCTGGCCGCGGTGTCGTACGCGGCTTCGCGAGTCAACGAGAGGGCTTAGCCGGGCTACGGCGTCGGGGGGCTTCCCAGCGTTAGGTTGAAGACCATGTCGGTAACGAACCGCTTGAAGGACTCATTCTCCACGAACTGCTTGTAGACCTGCGTGTCGTCCTTCAAGAGCTGCTGCATCACTTTCGCCAGCGCCTGGTCGTGCGCGACACGGGCAGTATGCGGTGTGTTCTCCTTCGCATTTTGATAGGCCTTGTCGGCGGCGACCTTGGGGGCGATGTCGTCGCGGATGCGCTGCGCGACGCGATCGGTGTCGGTGAAGAGTGTGCCGAATTGCTCGTTGAACGTCTTGAGGATGTTACTCAGCCGATCCATTTCGGGCTCGGGCTTGTGGCCGCCGGGATCGGTGGGGACGGGTGCGATCTCCGCGTCCGTGTCCACGAGCGCGATCCTCTGCACCGCCTTCTTCTCGACGCGATAGCTGTCCATGTCAATTGCGTCAAGGATACCCTTGGCAAGGTCCTCCTCCCGCGGCGCTGGCAGCTTCGGCAGTAACAGGTTGAGCAGGATCGAGAGCTTTTCCCATTCGGCGTTGCTGGAGGTCATGATCGACGACAAGAAGGCGTACGTCCGGCAGAACACCTTGGCCTTGCCCTTGAAGTCCACCTGCCCGTCTTCGTCCAGCGCGCGGGTGTAGACATCCGCGCAGGCGTCGAGAATCGGGTCGAGTTGGTCGCGCTCTGCATCCGAGAGGAAGAGCGCCACCAAGGTGTTCACCTGCTCCGGCGTGTACACCTGCGCCGCATCCAACGCCGCCTTCAGGTCGTGCAGCTTGTTGGGGTCGGTTTCCTCGGCCAGCATCGTGGTGCGGAAGTAGTCTTGAAACGCGAACGTGATCGCCTCGCTGTTGTTCTGGAAATCGAGCACGAAGCAGTCGCGCTTGAGCGGATGCGCACGGTTGAGACGCGAGAGTGTCTGCACCGCCTTGATGCCGGAGAGCGGCTTGTCCACGTACATCGTGTGCAGCAGCGGCTCGTCATAGCCGGTTTGGAATTTGTCGGCGCAGATCAGGAAGCGGTACGGATCGGTTTGGATTTTGGAAGCGATGTCGTTGCCCGAAAATCCGTTGAGTGACGTCTCGGAGACCTTGACTCCGCCGTACTCGGGTTCGCCGGAGAACGCGACGATCGCCTGATAGGGGCTTTTGCGTTCAGCCAAGTAAGTCTTGAAGGCGTGGAAGTACTGGATCGCCCGCTCGATGCCGCTGGTGACGACCATCGCCCGGGCCTGCCCGCCGATCTTGTTCGCCGCAATGACCTGCTCGTGAAAATGGTCCACCATTATCTCGGCCTTGAGATGGATGGCGTGGTCGTGGCTCTCGACATAGCGGCGCAGCTTCTTCTTCGCCCGCTTGGTGTCGAACTCGGGATCGTCTTCGCTCTTCTTGACCAGCTTGTAGTAGCTGTCAACCGGCGTGTACTGCTTGAGCACATCGAGGATGAAGCCCTCCTCGACCGCCTGCTTCATGGTGTAACTGTGGAAGGGCCGGTGCTTGACCTTGCCCTCGGCATCCGCAGGCAGCGCCTCGCCAAACATCTCCAGCGTCTTGTTTTTGGGTGTGGCGGTGAAGGCGAAGTAGCTGGCGTTGGCGAGCATCTTGCGTGCCGCTATGCGTTTCTCGAGAGCCTCGTTTACTGTGTCCTCGGGATCCGGCCCGCTATCGTCTCCGCTTGTCTCAGCCTTTTCGTCGTCACCCAACGCCTGGCTCATCGCCGCCGACGTGCGCCCGCCCTGGCTCGAATGAGCCTCGTCGATGACGATGGCGAAGGTCTTGCCCGCATTGAGGGCAATCTCGTCGAGGATGAAGGGGAACTTCTGCACCGTGGAGACGATGATTTTCTTACCCTCCTGGATGAACTTGCGCAGGCCGCCAGAATCTTTGGCGTGACCCACCGTCGCACCCACCTGCATGAACTGCTTGATGGTCGCCTGAATCTGCTGGTCGAGTAGCCGTCGGTCGGTGACGACGATGACCGAATCGAACACCGCCTTGTCCGCGCACTTCACGCCGATGAGCTGGTGCGCGAGCCAGGCGATGGAGTTGGACTTGCCGCTGCCCGCCGAGTGCTGGATCAGGTAGCGTTTGCCTGCCCCTATGGCGCGCACATTGGCCAGCGCCTGACGCACCACGCCGAGCTGGTGGTAGCGCGGCCAGATCTGCGTGCGCTTTTTCTTGCCGGTCTTCGGATCCTTCTCCTCGACGATCTGAGCATAGTTCTCGAGGATGTCGGTCAGCCCCGCCGGGGTGAGCAGCTCTTTCCACAGGTAGTCGGTCTTCAGGCCATACGGGTTGGGCGGATTGCCGGCGCCGTCGCTGTGGCCCTTGTCGAAGGGCAGGAACCACGAGCCCTTACCCATGAGCCGAGTGCACATCTGAACCGCGCGGTCGTCCACCGCGAAGTGCACCACACAGCGGCCGAACTCGAACAGCCGCTCGCGCGGATCGCGGTCGCGCTTGTACTGCTCCACCGCGTCCAGCACAGTCTGCTTGGTGAGGCTGTTCTTCATCTCGAAAGTGGCGATAGGCAGGCCGTTGATGAACAGGCCCAAGTCCAGCGCACGGCGCATTTCATCCGTGCTGTAGGCGAGCTGGCGGGTGATGGAGAAGCGGTTCTGTGCGTGCAGCGCCATGGCCTTGGCGTTGCCGGGCGACGGCGTGCCGTAAAAGAGATCGAAGTGCATCGGCCCGTGTGCCAACCCCTTGCGAATCACGTCGATCACGCCACGTTTGCCGATCTCGCCCGAAAGCCGCGTCAGGAACTTGAGCCGGTTGATGTCCTTGGTGTCGTTCGCATCGGCCATCGCCAGCTTCTTGAAAGTTTCGGGCTGGGTGGCGCGCAGAAAAGCGAAGAGCTGCGGCACATCGATCGCATGGGCTCGATCGAAGTCCTTGGGGCTGCCGGCGGTGTACCCACTTCCCCCATAGGGCGGTGGGGTCTCTGACACCCGATTCGGAGCGACGGCGAGGCCCTCTTCACCCGTCATGTGCCGCATGATCAAGGTTTCAAGTCCTTTTTCGGTGACATCGGTACTCATCGATCCTCCTCGGGCCTGCCCGGATTCCGGGTCATCAAGCAACTATCAAGCAATTCTTTGACGTTGGGGGCCCTATAAATCAGCCACTTAGAAAGCCTTCCTGAGCTGAAGCACCTATCTGGCCGGTTCGGCATCAAGCAATCTCCCCCGGACGGGCGCGAGGCGCCGCCCAATACGGCAGATAAGTCCGTGCCCGGGTGCCGACCGTGGTGTCCTCTACCGCGATCAAGCCTGCCGTCACCGCCTCGTTCAGGAGCCGCGAAGCAGCCGACGCATTCTTCTCCGAGATCCCAAAGCGCTCGCGCAAGGAACTGTTGGTCATCGGCTTACGGGTTACGCAGCGCAGGCAGGCATGCAAGTAGCAGGCTCGAATGCGATCCGCTTTGCTCATGTCGATCAGCGGCTTATGGGCAAAGAGGAAGGCGCGAGTAAAGCCCTCGGGCGCTTCGAACAAAGGTGCAGGTAATTGGTAGAGCTCAACCTCGAACACCACTTTGTCGATGCCGCTGCC
>JBKJUD010000181.1:0-5992 GCA_046590735.1 Candidatus Eiseniibacteriota bacterium
TCATCGAGGCGGTGGATGCGTACGCGACGGTCGGAGAAATCGCGCAGACCCTGCGCGGCGTCTTCGGCGCGCACAAGGAGATCGTGACGTGAGCGGCTTCCAGGGGGACCTCGCGACTGCGGGCGGGCTGACGGGACTCAATCACATCGGCATCGCGGTGCAGGCCATTGATGCGGTGCTGCCGTTCTATCGCGATGTGCTGGGGGCGACGCCGGGTGAACGCGGCGTGCTGGAAGATCGCGGGCTGGAGGTGTGCTTCGTGCACATCGGGACGACACAGATCGAGCTGCTCGCCCCCACGCGTGCGGGCACGGCGATCGAGAAGTTTCTCGCCACGCGCGGCCAAGGCCTGCATCACCTCGCCTTCGACGTTCCTGATGTGACGAACGGCCTCACCCGACTGCGCGATTGTGGGATTCGCCTCATCGACGAGGCGCCGCGTCCGGGATTTCACGGCGACGTCGCATTTCTGCACCCCGCCTCGACGCAGGGTGTGCTGTTCGAATTGTGCGGGATTCCGCGCGCCGGATAGCCAGGTTACATCGACGTGTCGGGCCGATTCCTGCAACGCAAAGGGCGGAGATCCTCGCGGATCTCCGCCCTCACGTTTTTCGGGTCGCGGTGGTGACGAACACGCGCTCCCAAGAAACTGTCAGGAGTGCGTCGATCGGGTGTTACCTAGCCACGACGGCGTGCGCCGCTGGCCAAGCCGCCCTTGCGCCCTGCCGAACGAGCCTCTTCCGAGGTCCATTCGTGCGCGGTGCCCTTGGCGTGGGCTGCCCGACCACCCTTGCTCGCGATTTCCCGCTGCTTCTGCGGGCTCATCGAAGCAAAGCCGCGACGGGATTTGCCGAATCTTTCTGGCATATCCTGCCACCTCCCTTCTGGAAATGAGGACACGACATTCGAATGTTGCCGGGTCCGTGGTGCCCTGTCTGACGCGATGATGGGACTGCTGAATCTGTTCGTTGGATGCGCCAGCGGCCCTTGAGGTTCCCCCGTTCAAACCGTTTTTCGGCCCTGGGGTTCCGGGCATCGGGCCGCAGAATGACGGGAGCACGCCACGATTTCACTCGCGCAGCGCCACTCGGTCCTCTGCGTGGAAACTCGGGGAAAACACCGAGAGCACCGCCAGCGGATCGTTACCCTGCACGTCGATCATGTGCGCGGTGCCGCGGGGCATCAGCACCACCATGCCCGGCTTCAGGCGCATGGCGGGCACTGCCGCGAGGGCGCGTGCGGTGATCTTGTCGCCGTCGGGCGCCATGTGCAGGACGCCGCGCCCGGCGAGCACGTAGATGACCTCGTCGCTCTGCGCGTGATAGTGCGCCCGCACCCCGGTTCGCGCCTGCAGCAGGCTGACGCTGGACTGGGACATGACGCCGATCGGCAGCGATTTCAGGGCCGTGCCGTCGGGGAGGCGGTAGTTGGCCAGCAGGGAGTCGACGGACACGATCCGCGCCAGTTCCGCGCCCTCGTGAGCCGATGCCTGCGCTGCCGCGACGAGCACCAGCGCCGCCCCGGCACCTGCCATCGTCCTGCCCCATCGCGCTGCGTTCCTGGTTGCCATCTCGTCCTCCGTGCACCCACCGCGTGCATCAGCGCGGGCGCGGGATGTTCCTCACCAGTTCCAACCGCGAACCCCGTGCCAGTCCCCACATCCGATCGGCACGTCCTTCCCGGACCGCCATTTCCACGAATCCGGCGCTGCCCCGGAGCAGCAGCGTACTCCCATGTGCCACGTCCTCGTAAGTCTCGCCCACGGGGACGGTTCGCGACCCGGCGGTGGTCTGCCAGTCCCAGCGCTCGCCTTCCAGCGCGTCGGCCCGAAGGTTGGTCACCGCGTTGCCGAAGCTGTCGATGTGAATGATGGTGAGATTCCAGCCCCCGCCGGAGCACTCGGCGGGGGGCAGCGGCAGCCGCTCCCACGCTGTGACGCCCTCCCCCAGGCTGGCCAGCGGGACGCCCGCCGCCAGTGCGCCCGCGGCGGGCCCGAACAGGTCGCGGCCGTGAAACGTCCCGGACAGGCGCGTGCCCCCCACTCGAGTCGGGTCGAGTGCAATAGCCGCAGTCGGTTGCACGTCAGGGCTTGCGCCTTGCAATGCTTCAGCTGCGAGATCGAGCAATCCGTTGTCCGGGCCGACCAGGAACGATCCGCCGGCCGACAGGGCCAACGGGCGGCGCGATCCGCCAACGCCGGGGTCCACCACTGCAAGATGGATGCTGCCCGGCGGGAACGCGGTGCACGCCGCGGCGAGCGCGAACGCCCCGGCCGCCACATCGTGCGGCGGGATGTCGTGCGTGATGTCGGCCAGCACGGCACCCGGACACCGCGAGAGCACCGCGCCGCGCAGCGCACCGACGTACCAGTCGCGCCCGAAATCGGACGTCAGCGTCACGATGGGCGGCGTCACCCGGTGGCCGCCCCGCGCGACACGCTGGCCCGCACCCACGCGGCGTACGCCGGGGAGCTCGCCACATGCTCGCACACGAGGATCTCGGGGAGTTCGTAGGAATGGATCGCGGCGAGTCGTCCCCGGGCCTCCTGGAGCCGTCCAGCCGTGGTCTTGACCAGCACCAGAATCTCCTCGGTGCTCTCCACCGCATCCTGCCAGCGATACAGCGACTGCACGCCGGGCGTCCGGGACACGCAGGCCGCCAGGCGCTCCTCCACCAGGATGCGGGCGATGCGCTCCGCGTCCTGCACGGTCGCCACCGTCGTCATCAGCAAGGCGATGTCGTCGTCGGGCGTCATGGCGTCTCGACGTGCGCGGGGTCGAACCGCCCAGGGGCCGGCGTGTCCGGTCGCTGCCCGGCGCCGCGCATCGTCAGCAATGCCGTCGCCTCCGCGCCGAGGAGCATGAGCGCCGCCGAGTAGTAGACCCACACCACCAGGATGATCACGCCTCCGATGGGGCCGTAGGTTCCCGCGTAGGGCGCAAAGTGCCGCAGGTACTGAGCGAAGATGTGCTTGGCGAGTTCCCAGAGCACCGCCGTGGCGGCGCCCCCGGCGAGCGCTGCCCGGATCGGCACCCGGGTGTTGGGCACCACCCTCAGCAGGAGGGTAATGGCCAGCATCGACAGCACGAACTGCACGCCCAGCGGGACCACCCTCCACAGCCCGGGAAACGCGGTCAGGAACGTGAGCCCCATGTTCTGCAGATTGCGGGCCCCCAGCGTGGCGAAGGATCCCAGCATGGTGCTGGCAAGGAGGCTCATGCCCGCGAGGATCACCAGGACCGCCCCGATCAGGCGGCTGACCAGGAAGTGACGTCGCCGCGGCACGTTCCACATGACATCCATGGCACGCTCGAGGACACCGAACACCGCGGTGCCGGTGGTGAACAAGGAGACCGCGGCGATGATGCTGACGCCGGTCTTCTGGCGGATGAGGGTCTCGAGGACCCCCTCGATGAGTCCCCGCGAGCCCGGCGCGAGGCGCCCGATGGCGTCGAGCATGTTGTTGAGGGAGGTGTCGCTCGCGCCCAACACGTACCCCAGGCTGGCGAGGGCCGCCAGAATCAGGGGCACGGATGTCAACAGGGCGTAGTAGCTGACCGCGGCGGCCGCGATGGAGCAGCCGTGCTCGATGTAGTTGGCGGCCACCTGGCGGACAAATCCCGGCAGTCGTTTCGCGGCAGTGCGTGTCGCGCCGATGATCCGCTCCTCGTGGAGTCCGCGTGCTGCGGGGGTCGCTGATGGTATCGACGGGCTTTCCCCCGCGTCAAGGCCAAGCCGGCCGGCTCCGCGTCGTCAAAGCAAAGAGGCGGGGCCACGGTGCGCCCCGCCTCTTGCTGTGACCTACCGCTCACCCACGTTTCAGCAGGTGGCGCTTACTTCTCCATGCCGCCGAGGCCGATCGTCACCGACAAGCGATGCGTCGTGCCGAGCACGCTCAGGTCGCGGAAGCTGTAGTCCATGTCGAACTGGCCGTACTTGATGCCGGTGCCGACGGTGAACTTGCCCTCGGACTCGCCGCCCAGGTAGGCCGCGCGCGCCGCCAGCGTGTTCGCAAACCAGATCTCTCCCCCGACCTTCGCCGACACCTTTTCGAAGCGCGTCTTGCGAACGTCCGCGGCGAGCGTGATCGCGCTCTGCGGGATCAAGCCGGGCGGAATGCGCAGGCTGAGGCCCGCACCCACCGACGTCGGCTGCGGCTCCGAACCGCCATCGTTGTTGATGGCGATCGAGGAACCCACGTTGTCCAGCTGCGTGCCGAGCGTGAGGACGCCAGGCATCGCTTCCCACTGCAAGCCCATTGACGCCGACACCCAGGTCGCGCGCTTCACGGCCGCCAGGTTGCGCTGCACGGCCTGCCCGGACACACCGAGCGAGACGTCCGGCGCGATCGGCAGATGGAAGCCCCAGCCGCCGCTGATGCCGACGAAGGACGACCGCGCCTGCTCGTCCGACAGCGTGCCGCCGGACTCCACGCCGATGGTGCCTTCGTCGATGTACGCGAGGCCAATGGCGCCCCCGCTCCCGAATGCCGCGCCGACGAAGCTCGCGTTCTGGTCGTTGAACCAGCGCAGGTGCGAGAAGCCGACCTGCGTGTGCTTGACGTCGGCAAGACCCGCCGGGTTCTCGGTCAGGCTCCAGACTGCGCCCCGTGCGCCGATTGTGGCGCCCAGCGCGGACGGTCCGGCCCCCGCTCCAAGATCGAACGGATCCACGAACGATGCGATTCCACCCTCGGCAGCTAGCACGTTACCGGCCAGGAGCAGCACGAGGAGACCCGGGACTGCTTGAAGATACTTCCGACTCATCTGCAGACCTCCGTTTTCAGGGCCGGGGCGCCGCTCGTGCGAGCGGCCGCCCCGTGTCCCCGTCGCTGTCCTAGCGGATCACCACCAGCTTCGACAGCACGTTCTTGTCGCCCGCGGAACTGATCACGACCGTGTAGCTGCCGCTGGGGACCGCGTTGCCATCGTCGCTGCGCAGGTTCCACGTCCAGGTGTTGCCACCCGCGAAGGCGTGGCTTGCCACCAAGTGACCGAGCAGGTCGTAGATGCGTCCCTGTGTCGCTCCCACGGTCGTCAACGTCACCGAAGAGGCGCCCAGGTCTGCCCGGACCGGGTTCTGCGAGTACTCCACGTCACGAGTCTGGATCACCGTCACCGACGCTGTCGAGGAAGCCGACAGGGTGACGCCATCCGCCGAACCGCTGGCGGTGACGCCCGTCGTGTAGGTACCCGAACCCTGGCCAGCCGGGATTGCCACTGCCACCGTCATGGTCGCGGTGCCGCCGACGGGGATGGAAACCGTCGCCGGGTCCGGCGTGATCGTGATGTTTTCGCTCTTGAACGTCCGGCCATCGGCGGTCATCAAGCGACCGTCGAGGGCGAACTTGGTGATTTCGCCAGCGCGGATCGGCGTGTTGCCGGTGTTGTGGAGCGTGTACGTCAACGTCACGGTGTCACCCGCATGGCCGCTCGCGGTGCCGTCCCCGGTGATGGAGATGGAGGGCATCCGCTGCACGAGGACGGTAGCCGCCACGTCCTGCGTGAACGACTGCGCACCCGCCGTGGCGGTAGTGGTGATCGTGCAGCTGTAGGTGCCCGCCGGAATTCCGTGGTCGTCCGGCGTGACGTTGAACGAGACACTCGCGCCAGGCGCCACGTTGCTCACCGACGATGGGCTGAACTGGAAGCTCGGGACATCCGAGCCGGTGCAGTTCGTCGACAGCGACATGGTCACAGGCGTGTTGCTCGTGTTGGTGACGGTGAGCGACGACGTGCGGTCTGCCGTGAGGCTGATCGACGAAGCCGTGCTCGAGCTGACCACGGCGTTCACCGTGACCGTCAGGTTCTGGCTCACCGACACGCTGCCGCTGGTCGCGGTCATCGTGGCGACGTAGTTCCCTGCCCAGGTGCCAGCTGGCACCGGGACCGTCACCGTGAACGACTGCGACGCACCCGGGTTCAGCGCCACGCCGGAAGCATTCGGCGACGTGGAGCCGGTCAGGAGTGCCGAGCCGCCACCCGTTTGGGCG
>JBKJUD010000350.1:0-5635 GCA_046590735.1 Candidatus Eiseniibacteriota bacterium
CTCGGCGACGACGCGCCGCCAGCTCTCGGGTTCGCGCAACGGGTTCTCGTCGCCGACGATCAGCGCGGCCCGCAGTTCGTCGGCCATCGCCAGCACGCTGTGCCGCGGATACGGCCGGAACACGAACGTCGCGCCGCGCGCCTCCACCGCGCGCGCCAGTTCCGGCCACGCTTCGGCGAGAAAGGCGTAGTGTCGGCTGTTGGCGCCGGGATAGAACGGCAGCGGTCCGAGGAACACCGCCAGCGGCAGGTGCAGCTCGTTGGCCGCGGCGACTGCGAGGTCGAGGGCTGGATTGTCGCGGGCGCGTTGCGCGCGCTGCATCCAGTAGAGCACGGCACGGCCGGCGGGATCGACTGCGCGCGCGTTGCGCCGCGTCACGCGCGGGTCGTCGAGGAGTGCGTCGAGGTGCATGCACTCAGGAAACGCGACATGTGCGCGGTCGTCAAGGACCGCGCGGCTGGCCGCGGCGTCGGGCAATCGGGAGGATCGCATGGCGGAGCGAATCGTGGTGACCGGTGCGACCGGGTTCATCGGCACGGCATTGCTGCGCGCGTTGCGCGACGATGGCTTCGCGGTGGCCGCCCTCGCACGCGACCCGGCGCGCGCCGCACTGCGCCTGGGCCCCGACGTCGCCTGCTACGAGTGGAACGGCAGCACGCCGCCCCCGCCGCAGGCGTTCGACGACGCGGTGGCGGTGATCCATCTCGCCGGCGAGCCGATCGCCGGCAGCCGCTGGAGCGCGGCGCGCAAGCGCGCGATCCTCCACAGCCGCACCGAGGGCACGGCCTCGCTGGTGGCCGGCCTCGCGGCGTGCGCGGTGCGGCCGCCGGTGCTGGTGAGCGCGTCGGCCATCGGCTACTACGGCGATCGCGGCGACGAACTGCTGGACGAGACCGCGCTGCCCGGCGACGACTTCCTCGCCACCGTCTGCGTCGCGTGGGAAGCCGCCGCGCAGCGCGCAGCCGACCTGGGGATGCGGGTGGTGACGCCACGGTTCGGCCTCGTCCTCGGTGACGGCGGCGGCGCGCTGGAGAAGTTGCTGGCCCCTGCGCGCATGGGACTCGGCGGGCCACTCGGCACCGGCAGGCAATGGTGGTCATGGATCCATCGGGACGATCTTGTTGCCCTGTTGCTGCTCGCGGTCCATGACGTTTCACTGCGCGGGCCGCTGAACGCGGTGGCGCCGGGGCCGGTCCGCAACGCCACGATGGCCTCGACGCTCGGCCGTGTGCTGCATCGCCCGGCGATGCTTCCGGCGCCGGCGTTCGCGCTGCGGCTGCTGCTCGGTGAGATGGCCGACATGTTGCTCGCCTCACAACGCGTCGTGCCGACCCGTGCGACAGCGGCCGGCTTCCGCTGGTGCCATTCCTCGCTCGACACCGCGTTGCGCCAGGCGCTGGCCGCGAACTGACGCCGCGGCCGGATCGCCCGCGCACACGCCCGCGCACCGCCTTGCGCCCCCCGGCACTCCCTGCCATACTCGAAGTCCCTCGCCCGATCCGCCCTGCGCGTTGGCCTGCCCCCACGCTGCACGTCTGTCGGAGGTTGTCATGCGTCCTGTGCCCTTGCGGGCTGCCGCACTGGTTGTGTTGCGCGTCACGTGGCTGCTTGTCTCGTCCTCCCCGGTCCGCGCGGCGGTCCCGCTCAGCGATTTCCTGACGCCGGATGGTCGTTTCGATTTCGCCACGGCCCAGGCCGCTCACTTCCAGGGAGCCCTCGACCCTGCGGGATTCCGCCCGTCGCTCGATCCCTCCACCGGCGCGCCCCTGTTCCATCCTGGCGGGCCGCAGACCACCGCCGGCGCCGGCTGGTCGAGCGCCTGTGGCGACCAAGGAGTGCGCGACACCGTCTACGCGCTCGCCGTCTACAACGGCCAACTCGCTGTAGGCGGCCGCTTCACGACCGCCGGCTTCTTCCGCAGCGCCAGCCGCATCGCGCTCTGGGACGGCAACGCGTGGACGGCGCTGGGAAGCGGCCTCAACGACGTGCCCTACGCCCTCACTGTCTACAACGGCGCGCTGATCGCCGCCGGCACGTTTACGCAGGCCGGCGGCGCGAACGCTACCCGCATCGCGAGCTGGAACGGCAGCACGTGGGCGCCGTTGGGTACGGGTCTCAACAACACCGTGCTCAGCCTCGCGGTGTTCAACAACAGCCTCTACGCCGGCGGGGTGTTTACCCAGGCCGGCGGCAGCGCGGCGAACCGCATCGCCGCGTGGAACGGGACGGCCTGGGCCGCCCTGGGCACCGGCGTGAACAACCGCGTTACCGCCCTGACGGTAAGCGGCGGCAAGCTGTACGTCGGTGGCGCGTTCACCGCCGCGGGCGGCGCTGCGGCGTCCGACATCGCGACGTGGAGCGGCACGGCGTGGGCTGCCGTGGGCGGCGGCTTGAATGCCCCCGTTCTCGCGCTCACCACCTTCGGAACCGACGTGGTCGCCGGCGGACAGTTCACCACCGCCGGCGGCAGCGCCGCCTCCTGTATCGCGCGTTGGAACGGCACCGCGTGGTCGGCGCTCGGCAGCGGCATGAACTCGTGGGTGACGTCCTTGGCGGTCATCGGCGGCACGCTCTACGCGGGCGGCCAGTTCACCCAGGCCGGTGGCGCGTCCGCGAACTACGCCGCGCAATGGAACGGGACGGCGTGGTCGCCGCTGGGTACAGGGCTCGATGCTGCGTGCTTCACGATGGCGGCGTTCAACGGCACGGTCGTCGCCGGCGGCGGCCAGACGTTTGCCGGCGGCATCGTCGCGCAGTTCATCGCGCAGTGGGACGGCGGCGGCTGGGGCGCCTGCGGCGGGGGGACGGACGACTGGGTCTATGGCATGGGCGTGTACCAAGGCGAGGTGATCGAGAGCGGGATCGCCGACTTCGCGTTCGGCGGGACACCGGTCGGCGGCGACATCTTCGCGTGGAGCAAGCGAGGCTGGCGGCCGTTGGGCACCGGCCTGTCGACAGGCTGGGCGCAGGCCATGACCGAGTGGAACGGCAAGCTCATCGTCGGCGGCACGTTTCTGGTCGCTGGGGGGCTGAGCGCTCCGTACATCGCGGCGTGGGACGGGGCCGCGTGGAGCGCGTTGGGCAGCGGCACCGACAACTGGGTCTATGGAGTGGCGGTCTATCATGGCGATCTCTACGCCTGCGGCTCCTTCACCCAGGCCGGCGGGATCTCCGCGACCGGCATCGCCCGGTGGGACGGCGCCGCGTGGCACGCCGTCGGCGGTGGACTGGGCGGGAGCGGATATGCGATGACCGTCCTCGGCGATTCCCTGGTCGTCACCGGCTTCTTCGTCACGGCCGGCGGGATCAGCGCCAACTACATCGCCGTCTGGAATGGCCAGCAGTGGTCGGCACTCGGCTCCGGGCTCGGCGGGAACGGGCTGTGCCAGTGCGTCAACGACGGCACGCTCTACGTCGGCGGGACGTTCCTCACGGCGGGGGGCGTCTCCGCATCGCGCGTGGCACGCTGGGACGGAACGGCCTGGTCTGCGATGGGGGCGGGGATGAACTCGTCCGTGATGCGCATGGTGAGCTACAACCACACCGTGGTCGCGGGCGGGTTCTTCAGCCAGGCCGGCGGTGCGCCGGCCGGCGCCATCGCCCGGTGGAACGGCACCGCGTGGGACGCGATGAACGGGGGACTGTCGGGCGAGCCCGAGGGCAATTGGGTGCAAGGGCTGGCCGTGCTCGACTCGACGCTGTACGTCGGCGGCAGTTGCTTCCGGGCCGGGGGGGTGCCGTCGTATTTCGTCGCCCAGTGGACCGAACCGCTGGTGACCGCGGCACCCGACCCGCCGGCGCGTGCCGGTGGCCCGGCGGGCGGCCTCACGCGGGTGACGCCGACGCCCTCGCGAGGCCGCGTGCGCGTCGAGTACACGCTGCCGCGCGCGGGGCAGCTGCAGCTCGAGGTGTTCGACATCCGCGGCGCTCGTGTCGCCACGCTCGCCGCCGGGGTCCAGGCGGCCGGCCCGCATGCAGCGAGCTGGGACGGGCGCGACGCGCGCGGTGCCCGAGCCCCTGCCGGCGTCTACATGGCGCGACTGAGCGCGGACGGCGGCGTCCAGACGCGCCGCATCGTGCGCGTGCCCTGAGCCACGGCGCCCCAGGCGCGGCGCCACGCCCGCGATGCCGGGGGTGCTCGGGTGATGCTGTCTGCTGGAATCCGCGCATGCTCCACAGCCTGCGTCGCGAGATCGTCGTCCCGGCGTCGCTCGAGGCGGTGTTCGCGTTCTTTTCCGACGCGGCCAACCTCGAGCGGCTGACCCCGGCGAGCACCAGATTCCGGATCCTCTGGCGGCACCCGCGTGCGCGACACGGTGGTGTACGAGATGCCGCTGGGCCCCCTGGGTCTCCTGGTCCACGCACTCGTGGTGCGGCGGATGCTCGCGGGCATCTTCGCCTACCGCGAAACGGCGCTGCACGCCATCTTTCCGGCAGCGGGGGACCGGTCGGGCAGTTGAACCACGGCCGCGGTGCCTGAGCCGTGCACCCGGAACTTCCCCCCGGCCCCTCGCCCCGCCCGACGCCGATTGCCCCCCTGCGGACGCACTGGTACGCTGGATCCGACCCCAGTCGGCCCGATAACCTCATGTGGCGCCGAGAAATCGTCCGCGCACCGCCGGATTGCCCAGCCACCCCGCAGAGAGGACGCGCATCCAAGTTCCGATGTCCCCACCCCGCCTTGCACTCCTCAGCAGCCTGGAAACGATGCGGCGCCACGTGGTCCGGCGCCTCGCCACGCGTTCCGCGCTGACCGCCGTGCGCGACCTGTGCGCGGCGGTGCTGGTGCTGGCGGTCGCGGGCGCGCTGTTCCCGCTGCCGACGGTGGCACGGGTGCTGTCGGGCCTGGCCGGGGCCACGGCGCTGGGCGTGCTGGTCTTCCGCGTCGCGCGCCCCCTGGCCCGACGGCCGAACCTCGCCCGCACCGCCCTCGATGTCGACGAACTGGCGCCGCAGCTCAAGGGCGCCGTCGCCCCCGCGGCCGACCTGGCCCGCCAGCCCGAGCCGGCGTCTGCCCACACCTCTGCCGAACTCGCTGACGCCGCGATCGCCCAGGCCGCGCGCGCCGTGGACGGGCTCGACCCGCACCTTGTCGCGCACCAACGCGTGCGCCGCTTGCCCTATCGCTCGGCGGCCGCCGCGGCGATCGTGCTGGCCGCGGCAGTGCTGTTCTCGCCGCAGGGCGTCGGGCAGGCGCTCGTCAATCTCGCACGGCCCGACCGCGTGCACGAGCCGCAGGTCACCTTCGATGTCACTCCGGGCGATGTCAGCGTGAAGGCCGGCGCGCCGGTGAAGATCCAGGCGCAGGTGCACGCGCCCGCCGGGCTGCGGCTCGCCGCGCGCTCGGCGCCGGTGCTGTGGGTGCGCGCCCACGGCGGCGACTGGACCACCGTGCCGATGAAGCCCGCCGCCGGCACCGCGCGCTACGCCGCGACGCTCCCGCGCGTCGACCAGGACGCGGTGTATCACGTCGCGCTCTCGAAGTTCGCCAGCCGCGACTACACCGTGCGCGTGCTCGCCGAGGCCACGCTCCTCGCCGCCCACGTCGACTACGCGCCGCCGGCCTACAGCGGCCTGCCCGCCGAGAAGGTCGACCAAACCACCGGCGACCTGAGCGGCCTCGAGGGCACCGTCG
>JBKJUD010000137.1:0-6106 GCA_046590735.1 Candidatus Eiseniibacteriota bacterium
CGAGCCGGCCCGGCTGCTGCGCCAGCCCGCCATCTCCGCGACCCAGATCGTTTTCCAGTATGCCGGCGACCTGTGGACGGTCCCACGCGCCGGCGGCACCGCCCGCCGGCTGACCGCCCACCCCGGCCTCGAGCAATTGCCGAAGTTTTCCCCCGACGGGCAGACCGTCGCGTTCACCGGCGAGTACGACGGCAACGTCGATGTCTTCATCATGCCCGCAGTCGGGGGCGAGCCGGTGCGGCTGACTTTCCATCCCGGCGTCGACAAGATGGTGACCTGGTATCCCGACGGCACGTCCCTGCTGGTGCGCAGCAGCCGCGCCTCGTTCACGCAGCGGCTCGACCAGTTCTACAAGCTGCCCGCCATCGGCGGCTTCGAGCGGATGCTGCCGCTGCAGACCTCCGGCTACGGTTCGCTGAACGCCGACGGCACGCGCCTCGCCTACACCAACCCGAGCTACGACAACCGGACGTGGAAGCGCTATCGCGGCGGCGCCGCGCCGCAGGTGTGGGCCTACGATCTCGCGCACGACACCGCGGTCAAGGTCAGCGACGGCACCAGCAACGACGAGTGGCCGATGTGGTATCGCGACACCATCTACTTCGCCAGCGACCGTGACGGCCATCGCGCAAACATCTGGGCGTACGACACCGCGACGCGCGTCTCGCGCCAGGTGACCCGCTACGCGGACGACGACGTCAAGTGGCCGAGCCTCGGCCCCGACGCGCTGGTGTTCGAGAAGGGCGGCGCGCTGTACGTCATGGCGTTGCCCAGCGAGACCGTCACGCCGGTCAGCATCCTCGTCCCCGACGACAAGCCCGACGCGCGCGCGCAGTGGCGTAACGTTTCCGATTTCATCGGCGGCTGGGAGCTGTCGCCCACCGCCAAGCGCGCCGTGCTCGACGCGCGGGGCGACCTGTTCACCGTGCCCGCCGAGAAGGGCGACGCGCGCAACATCACCCACACCCCCGGCGCGCGCGAGCGCGACCCGCAATGGTCGCCCGACGGCAAGTCGATCACATACCTCTCCGACGCCAGCGGTGACTACCAGGTCCACGTGATCGCCGAGAACGGCCTGAGCCCGGGCCGGCAGGTCACCCACCAGCCGCCCACGTTCCTGTTCCAGCCGGTGTGGTCGCCGGACTCCCGCAAGATCGCCTTCGCCGACAAGACCAACACGCTCTGGTGGGTCGATACCGCCAGCGGCGCGACCACCCGGGTGGCGCACAGCGACGAGTCGGAAATCCACGACTACCAGTGGTCGGGCGACTCGCGGTGGCTCGCGTGGTCGGCGGTGCAGGCGAATCAGTTCAGTGCCGTGCAACTCTATTCGCTGGCCACCGGGAAGGTGACCACGCTGGGCGACGGCATGTCCGACGACGTGAACCCGACGTTCGATCCCGACGGCAAGTACCTGTACTTCATCTCGCGCCGCACGGTGCATCCGCAATTCGGCGCCTTCGAGTTCGACTATCAGTTCCAGCACACCGACAAGGTGTACCTCGCCACGTTGCGCGACTCGCTGCGCTCGCCGGTAGCGCCGCAGAGCGACGAGGAGAATGCGGCGTCCAGCGACAAGGGCAAGGACAAGGACACCGAAAAGGATGCGGACACGTCGAAGGCGAACGCCGCCGTCCCCGCCTGGCGCATCGATCTCGCGGGAATCGGCTCGCGCCTCGACGTGCTGCCGATCCCCGCCGGCAACTACGGCGGACTGCGCGCCTTCCGCGGCACGCTGCTCTACCTGTCGTTCGACGAGGGCGATCCCGAGGCTGACGGGCCGCCCCCCGCCAGCCTCCACCAGTACAACCTCGAGAAGCGCAAGGACACCGTCGTCCTCGAAGGCATCGACGGCGGCTATGCGCCGAGTGCCGACGGCGGCAAGGCGCTCTACCGCAAGGACGACCAGTTCGGCATCGTGGAGACCGCGGAGGCCAAGAAGCCGGGCGACGGCAAGATCGACACGAGCGACCTGCTCGCGCTCGTCGACCCGCGGCAGGAGTGGTTGCAGATGTTCAACGAGGCCTGGCGCCTCGAGCGCGATTTCTATTACGACCCGGCGATGGGCGGGCTCGACTGGAAGGCGATCGGCGACCATTACCGCGCGCTGGTGCCGTCGCTGGCGCACCGCAGCGATCTCAACTACATCCTCGGCGAACTGATCGGTGAGCTGTCGACCTCACACACCTACGTCGGCGGCGGCGACTGGACCAAGGCGCGGACAATGCCCATCGGGCTGCTCGGCGCCGACTACGCGCTCGACGCGGCCTCCGGGCGCTACTGGTTCACGCGGGTGTTCACCGTGCGCGACTGGAACAGCACGGTCGCCGCGCCGCTCGGTGCGCCCGGGGTTGCGGTCCGTGCGGGCGACTACCTGCTCGCGGTCAATGGCGTGCAGGTGCGCGCGCCGCAGAACGTGTATGCGGCATTCGCCGGCACCGTCGGCGCACAGACGACGATCACCGTGGGCCGTTCGGCCGGCGACACCTCGCCGCGCACCTTCACCGTGCTGCCGGTCGCCTCGGAAGCCTCGCTGCGCTACACCGCGTGGGTGGCAGATACCCGCGACGCGGTCTCCCGCGCGACCGGGGGCCGCGTGGCCTACATCCATGTGCCCAACACCGCCGTCGGCGGCATCCAGGAGTTCACCAAGCAGTTCTATCCGCAGGCGCGCAAGGACGCCTTGATCGTCGACGACCGCTGGAACTCTGGCGGCTTCATTCCCTCGTTCTACATCGACCGGCTGCGCAACAAGACCATGAGTTACTGGTCCACCCGTGACGGCTCCGATGGGCGCACGCCCGCGGCGGCGATCGATGGCCCGCAGTGCATCCTGATCAATCAGTACGCGGGCTCCGGCGGCGACGCGTTCCCGTACTACTTCCGCCAGGCCGGCCTCGGCCCGGTGATCGGCGAGCGCACGTGGGGCGGGCTGGTCGGGATCAGTCACTCGTTGCCGCTGGTCGACGGCGGCAGCGTGACGATGCCCGACGTCGGATTCTGGGACACCTCCGGCGCGTGGTCGGTGGAGAACCACGGAGTCGATCCCGACATCGAAGTCGTCAACGCGCCTGACGCGCTGGCCACCGGGCACGACCCGCAACTCGAGCGCGCCATCACGTACTGTCTCGACGAACTGGCGGCGCACCCGGTGAAGCGGCCGGTGCGGCCCGCGTACAAGGTGCGCTGACCGCGCGACCCATCCCCGCTGCGACGCGGCCCGGCCCCCCGCAGGGGACCGGGCCGTCGTGTCACCCCCGGGCCGCGCGGATCTAGCCCGGCGCCTTGCCGAAATACTTGATCGCCGCCTTCTTCTTCATCTCGACGAACCAGTCGCTGTACTTCTCGCCGCCGATGCGATAGCGGAACGCGTCCTTGTTCCTCTCGAAGTCCGCGGGCGCGGGCGGGGTCAGGCCGGTGATGCTCACCGCCGCCACGCCGTAGGTGAGGCTCAAGCACGCCACGCCCCCCACCGGCACCGCAGCAAGCGTGTCCTCCTGCGCCGCGGTGAGAAAGCCCAGTCCCTCGATGTTGTCGCCCCGCCGCCACGGCCCGACGCGCTTCAGTTCGCCGTAGCCACTGGACAGCGTGAAGAAGTTTCCCCCGGCTCGCACCTGGTCGCGGATGGTGTGCGCCCAGTTGAGCGCGAGTCCCTGCTGCCGTTCGCGGAAGTACGTCCGGTCGACTTCGTCGTGGATGGTGTCAAGCGGGCGCGGCGCGGGCGGCAGCTTCTCCACCACGCGGAAGATCAGGTAGCCGTTGGCGGTGAGAATCGGGGACGGGCACACGTCCCCGGCCCGCAATGTGCGCAGCACGCGATCGACCTCGACCTGCTTGCCGAGCACCGGCAGCGGATCGCCCAGCGCGAAGGTGTCGGTGCGCCGCGTGCCGCCATACGGCGCCGCCAGCAGGTCGAAGCTGCGGCCGGCGTGCAACCGGCGAATGATCCGCTCCCCGACGACGCGCAACGATTCCTGCTCGGCGACCTTGGTGAGGTCGACCTGGATCTTCCCGGACACCTCGTCGATCGCCGCCACGCGCGCGTCGCGGCGGTCGAGGACCTTGATCAGGTGGAAACCGAAGGGCGAACGCACCGGCCGGCTCACCTCGCCCACCGGCAGCGAGAACGCGGCCTGCTCGAAGGACTCCACCATCTTGCCGCGGCCGAAGGTCCCGAGGTCGCCGCCGTTGGCCGCGCTCCCCGGGTCCTGCGAGAACGCCCGCGCCACCTCGCCGAAATCGGCGCCGGACTGGATCGCCGTGTACAGGCTGTCGGCGCGCACGTAGGCCAGCGAGTCGGCGGTGACCTCGTTCCCGACGCCCGAGGCGATCAGGATGTGCGCCGCCCGCGCCTCCGCCGGCACGGTGAACTGATCCTTGTGGGTCAGGTAGTATTGCCGGACCGCCGTCGGCGGCAGCGTGATCAGCGGGTCCTTCGGCAGCCGGCGCAGCACGATGTAGTCGAGGGTGTAGCGGTCGGTGGACATGTACTGGTCAAGGTGCCCCTCGTAGTAGGCGCGCAGCGCGGCTTCCTTCTCGGCGTCGCGCTCGGCGAGCAACTCGCGCACCAGCGAATCACGCACCACCGCCAGGCCCGGCACGGCGCGCGGCGTCACCTGGGTGACCTGGTACATCGCGACGCTCGAGCCCAAGGACACCGGGCCCAGCAGGTCGCCGGGCCGGGCCCGCATCGCCGCCTGCCCGAGGCTATCGGGATAGAGTGGGTCGGACGGCGTCAGCGAGACGAAGATCGTCGCGCTGTCCACGGTGACGCGGTCGCTGGCGAGGCGCGCGGGCGGCGTGCCGGCCTGCAGCGTGGCCGCCAGCCGGCCGGCCTCGGCCCGCGCGGCGGCGTCGGCACGCTCGAAGGACATCCGGCTGCGGATCTTCTCCCGCACCTGCTCGAGCGGGATCGACGCGTGCGTGCTGTCGATGTAGTCGGGCAGGTGCTTGCCGTAGTAGAGCGCGACCTCGCGATCGCTGATCTCGCTGGTCGGCACCGAGAAATCGCTGCGCCGCACGCGCACGGCCAATAAATGGACTTCCGTCGTGCGCAAGGACTCACGGCGGCGCAGGTAGAGGCGGCCGATGTCCTCCTCGCTGATCGACTTCTCGACCGCGACGATGGTGTCGGGACGAATGAGGAGCAGCTGGCCCACGCGCTCGGTGGTGTAGCGCTCGTACAGCGTGCGCAGGGAGTCGTCGGGCACCTGCGCCCCCAGCGCCCGGCGCCGCGACATCGTCAGCATGTCGGCCATCACCAGGCGTCGCAGGTTGTCGGCGAGCTGGCGGTAGTTCGAGTTGGCATCAGCCTTGTAGCGGGCGAACTTGTCCCAGTCGGTGTTGCCGGTGGCGTCCTTGAAGTAGTCGTTGGAGGCGACCACCGAGTCGACGCGCGCTTCCGGGGCGACGATGCCCTGGCGCGCCGCCTCCTGCCGCAGCAGGGTGGCGTCGATGATGTTGTTGAGCACCTCGCGGCGCGCGCGCGCCTCGATTTCCGGCGTGTAGCTGCGGCCGTACTCCTGCCGCAGCTTCGCGAAGTACGCGGACCCGAGCACCTCGACCTGCTCGGCGGTGATGACCTCGCCATTCACCGAGGCGACCGGGGGCGACCCCGCGGCCGCCGCCCGGCACGGCGTCACCGCCCGCCCTCCCGTCCAGGCGACGAATACGACCAGTGCGATGGCGATGCGACGCGTCACGCTCTCACTCCTCTCAGACGGCAAAATGGCACCGCACGGTGTGACCGGGGGCGAGTTCCCGCTCCTCGGGCGCCGACGTGCGGCAGATGTCCTGCGCCATCCAGCAGCGCGGGTGAAAGGCGCAGCCGGTCGGCGGATTGGCCGGGCTGGGCACGTCCCCGCTGAGCAGGATGCGCTCGGGGCGCTTCCCCACCGTCGGAACCGGCACGGCCGACAGCAGCGCCTGCGTGTAGGGGTGCTTGGGAGCCGCGTACAGGTCGGCGCGATCCGCGGTCTCGACGATGCGGCCCAGATACATCACCGCGACCCGGTCGCTGATGTGTTCCACCACGGACAGGTCGTGGGCCACGAACAGGTACGTCAGCCCGAGGTCGCGCTGGAGATCCTGCAGCAGGTTGAGGATC
>JBKJUD010000301.1:0-6177 GCA_046590735.1 Candidatus Eiseniibacteriota bacterium
ACATCATCAAGGGCATCCTCGGCGGACAGCTGCCGTGGGGACTGGTGCTGCTCGGCGTGATGATCGCGGTGGTGCTGGAATTGAGCGGCATCCCGTCGCTGGCGTTCGCGGTGGGCGTGTACTTGCCGCTGTCATCGTCGTCGCCGATCTTCATCGGCGGCGCGGTGCGCTGGCTGGTGGACCGCAAGCGCGCGGCTGCGCTGCGCAAGTCGGGCCGCCACTACACCGAGGAGCAGCTGACCGCGGAGGCGGACAAGAGTCCGGGCGTGCTGATGGCGTCCGGCTACATCGCGGGCGGCGCGATCGCGGGCATCCTGATCGCGTTCATGGCCGGCGTGTTCGGCCACGTCGACAACCAGCTCACCGAGTGGGCGACCGCGCACAATCCGTTCTTCGCGGGCGGCAACGAGGACTTGCTGGCGATGATTCCCTTCGCGCTGCTGACCGGCGTGCTGTACCTCGTCGGCCGTGAGAAGATGCTCAGCGGCAAGCGGGCCTGACGGCCGGCGCGCCGGCGTCGCACGGCACGACACGAGGGGGCGCTGCCGAGGGGCGGCGCCCCTTGTGGTTGACCAGCACGAGGAGACTGCCATGCGCCGTTCGGTGATCGCCGTGTCGTGCACCCTGGCCATTGCACTGGCTTCGGCGGCAGCCGTCCGCGCACAGGAGCCGGCCACGCTCTGCTACGGCGAGGTCGCCCATCTGGATTCGAAGGCGCTGGACGAGGACCGGCGGCTGAACATTCTGCTGCCCGCGGGCTATGCGGATTCGGGCTCCGCCACGGCGCGCTATCCCGTGGTGTACCTGCTCGATGGTTCGGCGCACGAGGATTACCTGCATGTCGCGGGCCTCGTGGACTTCTTCGCCACCTACGGCGTGGTGCCGCCGTCGATCGTCGTCGGCATCTCGAACGTGGACCGGCGGCGCGACTTCACCCGGCCCTCAGCGAGCGCGGAAGACCGCAAGACCTCTCCCACCAGCGGCGGCGCCGATCGTTTCGTCGCATTCCTCGAATCGGACCTGCTGCCGTGGGTCGACGCGCGCTATCGGACGACGGCGGGACGCACGCTGATCGGCCAGTCGTTCGGCGGCCTGCTGGCCACCCAGATCCTGCTGGAGAAGCCGGCGCTGTTCACGCAGTACATCATCGTCAGTCCGAGCCTGTGGTGGGACGGCGAGGCGCTGCTGCACGGCGCCACGCAGAGGGTCGCCGCGCATCCGGCGCCCGATCGCGCGGTGTATCTCTCGGTGGCCCGGGAAGGCGCCGAGATGACAGCTGCCGACACCCGCCTCGCCGCGATGTTGCGCGACGCGCACTGGCCCGGCCTGCGCGTGAAACTCGACACGCTGCCCGATGAGACGCACGCCACCTCGCTGCACATCAGCGTGTACAACGGGCTCAAGTTCCTCAACAGCGCCGCGCACTGATGGCACGGCGCCAGGAGATTCCGATGCCCATCGTCCAGACCCCGCGTCTCACGCTCCGCGAATTTGGACCGGAGGACGCCGCGTTCATGCTGCACCTGCTCAACGAGCCGTCGTTCATCGCCCACATCAACGACAAGGGCATCCGCACCGTCGAGGCCGCCCGCGAGTACCTCGCCGGCACGCTGTGCGCGAGCTACGCGACGCACGGCTTCGGACTGTGGGCGGTGGTGCGCCGCGACACCGGCGAGGCAATCGGGATGTGCGGGCTGATCCAGCGCGACTGGCTCGACGACGTGGACCTGGGCTACGCGCTGCTGGAGTCCGCAGCCGGCGCGGGCTACGCGCGCGAGGCGGCGCGCGCGACGCTCGGCGTGGCAGCCGCGCGCTTCGGCCTCACCCGCCTGGCGGCCATCGTCCACACAGCGAATGTGCGTTCGATCCGCTTGCTGGAGGACCTGGGTTTCGTGCAGGAGCGCATGGTGCGCGTGCCGTCGGAGGAGAACGACATCCCGCTGTATGCGTGGACGGCGCCGGCCGCCCGCGCGGCCGCCGACGCGTTCTAGTTGCGGGGCGCCCACGCGTCCCGGGGGTGCTCCGCATGACCACGATGCCACCCGCGCGTCTCGGCGTAGATCAGCCGGGAAGCGGAGGAAACGGACACTCGCGCGGCGCGCCCTACCCGGCCGCGCGCTGTATGGCGTCCCACGCGCGCCGCACATCGGCCTCGGTGGTGCGCGCGTTGCCCACGGCGAAGCGGATGACGATGCGCCCGCCCAGGCGCGTGTGGCCGATGAACGCGTCGCCGCTCGCGTTCACGCGGTCGCAAATCGCCTCGTTGAGCGCGTCGTCGCCGTTGCGGCGAAAGCACACCAGGGAGAAGGTGCGGGGCGCGCAGATCTCCCAGCCGGGCGTGGCGCGCACCCACGACTCGAACAGCGACGCCAGCCGCAGGTGCTCGCGGATCATCGCTTGCAGGCCGTCGCGGCCGTATACGCGCAGCACCGCCCACAGTTTCAACGCGCGGAAGCGGCGGCCCAGCGCGGGGCCGTATTCGGAGAGACTGTCGGTGACTTCGGGGGTCTTGAGGTAGTCGGGGGTGAGGCTGAAGGCGGCCTTGAAGGCCTCGGGGCGGCGCGTCCACAGGCAGGAACAGTCCATCGGCGTGAGCAGCCACTTGTGCGCGTTGACCACCAGCGAGTCCGCACGCACAACGCCGGCGGCGGTGTCGCGCATCTCCGGGCACACCCACGCGGCTCCGGCGTAGGCAGCGTCGACGTGCAGCCACGCGCCGGCGGCAGCCGCACGATCGGCGAGGTCATTCACCGGATCGATCGCGGTCGAGGACGTCGTGCCGACGGTTGCGACGACGGCGGCCGCGTCCTCGAGGCGCGCGAGGTCGGCGCGCATCGCGTACTGCGCGTCGGTGGGCACCTTGCGGGTTTCCATGCCGAGGATGCGCGCGGCCTTCTCCACCGACGAGTGCGCCTGCTCCGAGCACACCACGACGCGGCGGCCGGTGGCCTCGCGCGCCGCGCACAACGCGGCGAGCGTCGACGTGCTCGCCGTGTCCTCGATGTGCCCATGCCATCCCTCCGGCAGCCCGAGCAGCTGCGCGAGCCAGTCGAGCACGTGCAGCTCGAGTTCGGTGGAGGCCGGGCCGGTGCGCCAGATGAAGGCGACCGAGTTGAGCGTGGCGGCGAGGAACTCCGCGATGATGCCGGGCTCGGCCGCCGTGTTGGCGAAGTAGGCGAAGAAGCGCGGATGCTGCCAGTGCGTGACGCCGGGCATGAGGATGGCATCGAGGTCGCGCATCACCGCGCTGAAGGGCTCGCCCTGCTCCGGCGCGGAGGGCGGCAGCGCGCGGCGGATGTCGCCCGGCGCGGTCTGCGCGAGGACGGGGCGCGTGGCGATGGTGTCGAGGTAGTCGGCCGCCCACTCGACGGCGGCGTGCGCATCCTCGCGAAATGTCGGCATCGATGGATTCCTCGTGCGGGGGACGCTGGCTCAGCGGCGCAGGAACGCCGCGACGGTGCGGTTGCGAGGGTGGCTGCGGCGGTCCAGAGTGTCACAGGGATGCGCATCATGCGCGGCACGCTACTGCATGGTACGGGCTTTCGCAACGCGGCGGCGCCGCGAACGGGTTTCGTCCCGACGGGCACCTGACTATGATGGCGCGCATGTCCGACTCCCGCCCGCCCCGGCTGACGTTCCGGCCGGCCGCCTCGTGCGCACCCGCGACGCTCGCGCGACTGTTCAACGCCGCCTATCGCGACTACGCCGTGCCGATGGAACTCACGCCGGCCACGCTGGAGGCGATGGTGCGCATGTTCTCGCTCGACCTCGAGCTGTCGCGCGTCGGGTTCGAGCGGCGGCGGCTGGTCGCGCTGGCGCTGCTCGGAGTGCGCGACACCCGCGCGTGGGTCGCCGGGGTCGGCGTGCGGCCGGACGCTCGCGGGCGCGGCCACGGCGCCGCGGTCACGCAGGCGGTGGTGGAGGCGGCGGCCGCAGGCGGGGCCACCGAAGTCTGGCTGGAGGTGCTGGACAGCAACCACACCGCCCGGCGCATCTACGAACGCGCCGGGTTTGCGATCGTGCGCCGCCTCGGGGTGTGGGTGCGGCCGCCGAACGAGGCTGCCCGGCGATCGGGCCCGCTCGCTCCGGTCGCCGTCGCCGACGTGGATGCCGCCGCCGCATGCGTGTTCATGGCCGCCGCCCGCCGCGGCCTGCCCCCGTGGCAACGCGACATGCAGACGCTCGAGGGCGCCCTGCCCTTCTCGCGCGGGTTGCTGGCAAGCTGCGCCGGACAGCCCGTCGCCGCCTTGCTGTACAGCGCCGCGCGCACCTCGGTCGACGTGCTGGAGGTGGCGGCCCTGGAGGATGACCCCGACCGCGCCGCGGAGCGCGCCCTGCTCGGCGAGTTGTGCGGCCGGTTCCCCGCCGCCACCATCCGCATGGTCAACTTCGCCGCCGACGACATCCTGGTGCCGCTTTTCGAGGAACAGGGGGCCCGGCCGATGTGGTGGCAGCACGAGATGCGGCTCCAGCTCCCGGCCCACGGACGGGTTTCCGCTTGACTCCCGGCTGAGGTAGACGAAAGTAGGCGCCGGTAATTCGGCTGGTGTCCGCCGTGCGCACCGCGCCCCCTTTCCGCCCTTGCGCCCGGCCTCCGACGCACGCAGTGCAGAGCCCGTTCTGGAGGTGCAATGATCCCATTCTCGCGACTCGCCCGCGCTGGCGCGTTCGTCCTGCTGGTCCTCGCCGTCCTCGCGCCGGCCTCGCACGCCGCCACCATCAGCGGCACCGTGTCCGACAGCACCGGCGCCACCATCACCCAAGCCACCGTTCGCATCCAGGGCTCGCTGCTGCGCGGAGTCTCCGACGACAACGGCGCCTACTCGATCGCAAACGTCCCGGCCGGCACGCACGTCCTGCGCGCCATGCACGTCGGCCACAAGTCGGCAAACAAGGTGGTCACCTTGGGCGCCACCGACAAGGCGACCGCCAACTTCGCGCTCGCCCGCTCACCCTTCCAGGCCGAGCAGGTCGATGTCGTGGTCGGATCGCGCGCCGCGCACACCGCCGCGGAGGAACTCGCGGTGCCCGTCGACGTCTACGACGCAGCGGCCATCGCCAAGCAGGGCTCGAGCGAGACCAGCCAGATCCTGCAGTCGCTCTCGCAGTCGGTGAACTTCCCGCGCCAGAGCGTCACCGACGGCACCGACGTCGTCCGCCCGTTCACCATGCGCGGGCTCAGCCCGGACCACACGCTGGTGCTGGTCGACGGCAACCGCCGCCACCAGACCGCGCTCGTGAACACCTTTGCCTACGGCACCAACGCCGGCTCCAGCGGCGTCGACCTCAACGCGCTGCCGAGCAGCGCCATCGGCCAGATCGAGGTGCTGCGCGACGGCGCTTCCGCGCAGTACGGCTCCGACGCCATCGCCGGCGTCGTCAACATCGTCACGCGCAAGGGCCGGTTCGCGCCGTTCTTCAGCGCCACCGGCGGCCGCTACATGACCAAGACGTACAAGGACGACGGCAACACCGGCGACATCAACGGCGGCGTGGGGCTCGGCGTCGGCCGCGGTTCGCTCGGCCTGTTCGCCGAGGTGCTCAATCGCGAACCCACCAACCGCGCGTGGGCCGACCCGTACGATGTCGGCTCGGTGGGCGTGGCAGACTCGATCGACGCGAACGGCCAAGTCGTGGTCAAGCGCAACAACGTCACCCAGCCCAACCAGCACTGGGGCGACGGACTCGAGCGCGACATCCTCACGTACGCCAACCTCCGCCTGCCGGTGACCCCGTCGGGCCTGACGCAGTTCTACGTGCACGGGGGCTACTCGTCGCGCCGCGGCACCGGCCAAGGCTACAAGCGCTACACCGAGTCCGACCGGAACTGGCCCGCTCTCTACGCTGAGGGCTACCTGCCCGAGTTCCACCCCGACGTGACCGACTACAACGCCGCCACCGGGCTGTGGGGCGTGCGGCGCGGCTGGAAGATCGACGCGAACGCATCGCTCGGCCACAACGACTTCCAGTACAACCTGCGCAACACGATGAATGTGTCGCTCGGCCCCTGCCTCGGCACCCCGTGCGCGCCCGGCCCCGATGGCGTGCTCGGCACCGCGGACGACCCCGGCATCCCGAACCAGACGTCGTTCTTCGCCGGCGCGCTGGACCGTGACGAGATCATCGGCTCGCTCAACGCGTCGAAGGAACTCGAGTTGGGCCTGCACTCGCCGGTCA
>JBKJUD010000146.1:0-4990 GCA_046590735.1 Candidatus Eiseniibacteriota bacterium
ACCAGCGCGATCGCGCGCGGATCACGCCGGCGCTCCATCGCCCCCGCGGCGACGTAGCGGATGTGCCCGCCATTGGGCGCGTGCCAGGCGCGGGAGAGGACCTCCCACGACTCGTGGGAGGTCATGTCGCCGCAGAGATCCACGACCTTCTTGCGCACCGACGGCGCCCGGTCCCAGTAGAGCGGCCCCAAGTGGCGCAGCGCGGTGTCAGGCAGCAACTGCGCGAGCGCCGCGGCGCACGCGACGCGTACCTGGGCAGAGGGATGCCGCAGCCCGGGCACCATCACCGGCACCACGCGGCGGTCGCCGAGCTGGCCGAGCGCTTGCGCGGTGGCCACCAGGGTCTGCGTGTTCCAGTCGTTGGGCGTGCGAAACAGGAAGACCATCGCCAGCGACTCGGGATCGGCGCTGGGCGCCGCGGCGAGGAACGGACGCGGGCCGGCAAACTCCACCAGCGAGCTATCGCGCACCTGCGCCATCGCGCGCACGGCGTTGATCACCACGCGCGGATCACGGTCGAACAACAGCGGCTCGAGGTCGTCGCCGGCGCGCGGGTCGCCTTGCCGGCCGAGGGTGCGCGCGGCGTAGGCCCGCACCAGCGGGTCCTCGTCGTCCACCCGCGGCCGCACCGCCGGCAGGACGGTGTCGGGCCAGACCACCTTCTCGAGCGCGTAGGTGGCCTTCCAGCGCACGCCGGGATCCTCGTCGGCGCTGGCCACGATCAACGGCGCGACGGCGAGCGAATCGCCCCGCCGCGCCAAGCCGAGCGCCGCCTGGCCGCGCACCGCGGGCACCCGGTCGCGCAGCAACGCGAGCAGCGGGTCGAGGGGCACCCGATGCGCGAGCTTGCCGAGCGCCTCGGCGGCCTCGAGCCGTACATCGGTCGAGGGATCGCGCGCCAGCCGCGCGAGCGACGGGCCCCCGGCCTCCGCGCCGATCTGGCCGAGCGAGAACGCGAGTTCGGCGCGCACCGGCGCCTGCGGGTCGCGCACCAACGGATCGAGCGCCGGGATCGCGGTGGAGTCGCGCAGGCGGCCGAGGGCGCGCACGGCGCGCGCGCGCACCACCGGCGAGCGGTGCGAGAGCGCGCGCACGATCGCCGCCGGATGCGGCGCACGGGCGCGTTCGAGCGCGCCGATCTGGCGCAACACCGCGGCGGTGGACGGCGCCGCCGGGGCCGCCGTCGCGCGCGGTGCGCCCGCCGCGAACACCGCGAGCGCGGCCCACGCGGTCACCCCGCGCGTCACCTTCGCCGCCGGACCCCTCGTCCACCACTCGATTCGTCCCTGCATGCGCTCCTCCCGGCTCCTCGTCGCCCTGCGAACAGGCGCCCCCTCCGCGAAGGAGGAGGCGCCTGGCAGTGTAGCGTCCCGGCGCGCGCGCCGCGAGCGCGGGCTAGCGGGTGCGGGCCAGCCGCGTCTGGCCATCGAGCGCGTGGCCGCCACCGTCCCAGGCCCGCAGTAGGCACAGGTAGACACCGTTGGCCACCTGGTCGCCATTCACGTCGACGCCGTCCCACTGCACGACGTTGAGCCCGGCCTCGGCGGGCGCCTCCAGCTCGCGCACCAGCCGCCCGGACAGCGAGTAGACGCGCACCTGCGCCCGCGCCGCCTTCTGGGTGAGCTGATACTGCACGCCGACGCGGTCGGTGAACGGCGTCGGGTACGCGAACACCTGCTGCACCGCGAGCGATTGCGCGACCTCCAGCGGGACCGCATAGCTGAAGCCGGTGAAGCGCAGGAGCAATGTGTGCGCGCCGGGGGACAACGGCGCCGCGGCGAAGGACACATCCGCGGTCCACACCGAGTCGCCCTCGCTGCTGACGTGGCGCGCCAACGGCACGCCATCGAGCGACAGCTGGATGGAGTCGCCGACGATGGTGGTGGGCGGCACGATGCGGAAGTGGAACTGCGCGTCCGCCGGCACGTACCGGTCGACCGGTGCGCCGCCGCCGGACTGGAAGCGGAAGGGCCGCCCGTTCACCATCATCTCGACCTGCGAACTCACCGCGAGCCGGAACTCCGTGGTGCGCTGCGCGCGGTCGGTGGCGCGCAGCACGATGTCGTATTCGCCGATGTGCAGCACCACCGGCAGCGAGACCGCCCAGCGGCGGTCGCCCAGGCCGCCGGCGACCAGCGAATCGGTGCGCACTGCGGTGAGCGCGAGCGGCGCGCCGGTGTCCGTTTCGTGCGCGGTGATCTGCAGCGAGTCGATGCCGTTCTCGTCCTCGATGGTCGCGGTGATGACATCGAGCGCGCTGGCGCTGCGCACGCGTTGCCCGCTGGCCACCGGCTGGCCATTGAGCAGCACGGTCATCGTCGGCGGACGGGTGGCGAGCCGGGTGGCCGGGTCGCCCATCAGCACGTAGCGCAGCGTCGCCTCGCCCGACGAATTCACGCCGTAGGTGCCGGCGTAGCTGACCAGGCCGGCGGCGATCACGCGGCCCAGGGAGAGGTGCGGGTCGACGGCGCTGGCCCCCGGCGGGTTCAGCCAGAAGGCGGCGTTGATGCCGCGCTGCAACTCCACGTTCTCGGTGGCGAACTCGAAGGCGCTGCTGCCGAAGGTGGCGACTGCGCCGGCGCCGGGCAGCAGCACCAGCTTCTCGCCGATGGCGTCCTCGATGCACGAGTTCAATTCGTCGGTGCGCTCGAACTCGGTGAGATGGCACCCGAACAGGAACATCACGAAGGGCCGGCCGTAGTTCTGCAGGTTGCACAGCACGTTGTGCCGCGAGTAGCTGCCGCTGAGGCACCCGGGCTGGTCGTTGTATTCCCAGATCATGCGCTCGTGCGCGGCGTCCCAGCGGTTGCCGTGGCCCTGGTAGTAGATCACGTTGCAGCCGGTGGTCGAGTCCGAGAGTTGGTTGTAGAAGTAGGCGTTCCACCCCTTGCCCGAGCGGATGTCGCTGTGTCCCGTGACATAGCCGATCATCTGCGACAGCGTCGGCTCGGGACGCCCGAGATCGCGGTAGCGCTGCCGCTCCGCGTTCGTGGAGTCAGAGAGGTAGTAGCGCACCGGCACCACGCGCCGCAGGCCGCTGGATCGCAGCTGCGACAGCGAGGCCTCATGCGCGGCGGTGAACGCCGACTCCCAGTACTGGAAGCTGTAGCTCACCCCGGCCTCGGCGATGTAGCTGCTCGAGTGCTGGTCGTCGGCCATCAGGCCGATCCGCTCGCGCCACGGCCCGTCGCTGGAGCGCGTCTCGTAGGCAAGGATCTTCTCGACCAGCGCCTGGCACTCCCCGATCGAGCCCACCGGCAGCCGCCCGATCGCGAGGTCGGGCACGATGTCCTCGGTGCGCACGGTGGGATGCCGCAGGTTGTCGACGCAGGCGAACCAGCCATCGGCCGCGACGAGTTCGCCGCTGGCCATGATCAGGTGGGTCGGCATGATGTCCGGCCCGGACATCGGCGAGGCGTTCTTGTGGTCCGCGCTCCCGTCGCCGACGAGCAAGGCATACGCCGGCAGTTGCACCGCGAGGTAGCGGCGAATCGCCAGTTCGCTGCGCACGCCGCCGTTGAACTCGTCGAACACGTCCTCCAGCTTTGTCAGGCGCGCCCGCAGGCCCTGGGTGCGGCGCAGGTCGAGCAACGGCTGGATCGTGGTGGCGAAGCTGTCGGGGGCGATGATGATGTACTCCGCCGCCGACGCCGGGCTGGCCAGCTCGGCGTGCGTGTCGCGCGCGATGTCGGCGCTGGGCAGCAGCGGAATCTCGGCGCGGCGCATGGCGATGTAGCGGCGCGGCCCGTTCACCGTCGCGCGCACCCGGATCTCGACGCTGCCGGCGCCGCCCAGCACCTGCGACCCGCGCTGCGCCAGCGTCAGGCGCAGCGGCGCGGCCGGCGTCGTGGTGTCGTACACGACCACCGCGGTGTCGGCGAACCCGGTGACGTGGAACTCCGCGCCGCCGCGCACGCCGCCGTCGCGAAAGGTCAGCGCGTGGCCTTCGGCCTGGTAGTAGCGCGGGTAGAGCAACTCCGCATAGTCGAGGGGCGCAAAGCTGAAGGACAGCACCTGCCCGATCGGCGGCTGGTCCTGGAACGTGCCAGTGTAGTGCAACGCCATCCGCGGGCCGGGAAACTTCTCCAGCGGCAGGTCGGCCGTCGCCAGCAGCGTGTCGTTGGGCGGAATGTTGGTAAACGTGCGCGTGGCGACGTGCACCGTGTCGGCCAGCGACAACCCGGTATCCTGCAGGCGCAGGGTGACGTCGTGGCTCTTGAGATTCGCGAGGAACCAGCCGGAGTTCGAGCGAAACACGGCGCGGAATCGCGCGGTGCCGGTGGCCGGGTGCGGCCCCAGCACGAAGGTGGTGTCGACCCCCATCGGCGAGGGATCCGGCGAACACTGCGTGTCGCTGCTGAACCAGACGTACTGGTCGCGGTTCTCCCACGAGTTGTCCTGGGGCCGGTAGCGCAGCATCGAGCCGTCCTTCTCGACCCGCACGCTGTCGGTGAAGGTGACCGGCACAGTCGGCGAGGTGAGCGAGGGCCAGCCGTCGGCAACCGCGACCCGCGCGCCGCCGCCTTCAAGGGTGAGCCAGTAGACGTTGGTGTCGGTCAGGTTCTCGCGCGCGTCCTTGATGCCGTAGCGATCGACCAGGTCGCTGCCGACGAACAGGAAGTCGTCGTCGCCATCGAAAACCCCGTTGCCGTCGGCGTCGCGCACCTCGATGGCCACCGGGGTGGTGGTCGCCACCCGCAGCGAGTCGTGGAAGTCGCGGACGTGCAGCGCAAGTTCGCTGAGCGCGCGGCCGGCCGGGAAGCCGCGGGCGGCGAGCGCGGCGAAGGACACGCGGCGCAGGCCGGGCGTGCGCACCAGCAGCTTCCACGCTCCCTCGTCGGCCGCGCCGGAGTGCAGCGCGGGCACCGCGGGCATGCGCACGAGAGGCGGCGTGATCCAGGCCGCGGCAGCCGCCGCGTTGAGCACCGGGCTGTAGATGCCGGCGAGGCGCTCGCGGGCGAACGATCCGCCCCCGAGCGACTGCCCCACC
>JBKJUD010000343.1:0-11448 GCA_046590735.1 Candidatus Eiseniibacteriota bacterium
GTCTGGGCCAGCGCCGCGGCGTGCGGTCCGACCTTCTCCGCGCAGGCGAGCACGCGCGCCGTCTCGCGCGAGGGATGGAACTGACGATCCGCGGCGTCGAGCAGGAACGCGCCCTTGCGGACAGCTTTCTCATGTCGGCGCAAGCACGTGGAAGGCCGCATCGAGTATCTCGAGCGCGTGCGGATACACGCGCACGGTGACGACGCAGTGCAGTGCGGCCGGCAACGCCGCGTCGTCAACGCCCTCGACTTGCACAAGCCCCGCGACATCGATGGGGCGCACGCCTTACGTGAACAGGCGGAAGCCCTCGAGGGCAGCGGGCGCAAGTGCGGCTGCTCTTCGTGAAACATCGTCCGCACCTGGCGCTTCTTGCGTCCGTGAATGCGCAGCGCGGCCCGCCGACGTCGGCGCGCCCTGGCCGTAGTCGACTTGCGCCTCCTCGCCCGGCAGGAACTCCAGCACGTCGAAGCGCTCCGGGGCGCGTGCGGTGAGGTGCGCAGGCCGAGGGGTCGTCGGGTTCGTCGGCACTGTGCCGCCCGCGGCCGCTCGGCAGCAGGCCGCGCTCGCCTTGTTCAAGCAGGGCGCGTGCTCCGCCGGGTACGCCACCAAGAAGTTTCGGCTGTCGCTCGGCGACGTGCTCGACCTCCTCCGGCACGAAGGCCTTGCGAACACGGAAGGCTCCGTGGAGGCGCTGCGCGAAGACTGGCGCACGTTGACGCGCCACAGACTTCACACCGTCGGTCAACCAGCGGCGTCCCGACGCTCAAACGGTTCAATCGCCTCGACCAATCTGGCGCCGGTTTCACGTCCCGAGCGACATCCCGCTGAAGCGACCCTACGACGCCCTCCAAGCCGTGATCGATGGGGTTGCGAGCGGAGCGCCCGTGTAATGGATGGACAATGGGCGGCAGCGCTCGCATTCTAAACGCCTCTTGGACCGGATGCGGACGACGCCGGCCGGGAGGCGGGTCGACCCGCCCGTGTTCACTAGAATCCGTCCCGGGAATTCTCCCTGGACGTTTCGCGTGTGAATCTCACGCCGGCCATTTCACGGACCGCACCGCGACGTCAGGCTCGCAGCCAGCCGCGGTGCATGGCGCCGCGGTTCCTCCCTGCCCGCGGCCGATCAGGACAGGAGGCTCCGTCATGCGACTTGTTCTCCTTACCGCTTCATTGCTGACTCTCGGCACCGCGATGGCCGGCGCCGCTCTGCCCACGGAAGCCTATCTCTCGTGGAGCGCCGCAACGCCGGCGGCGGACATCCACGGCGAGGCGCCCGCCGCTCTCGACGCCTCACACACTCCCGCCGCTCGAACCGCACTCAAGGGCGCCGACATCGATGTCGCATGGCGAGGCACGGCGTCCGGCCCGCACGTCGTCTGGACGAAGTCGACGCTCAACCCTCTCAACGGCTGCCTGCAGTGCCTCGACGGCTCGCCGTTGGCCAACTGCCAGGTGACCGCGCAGTACTACGACTCGTCGGGGTTGGTGACGTCAAACACCACCACCACGGCCGCCGACGGCTGCTGGAGCATGACGCTGAACTGCGCCACCTCGAACCAGATGAACGAGCACCTGGTCATCTCCTCGCCGTGCTGCAAGACGACCTGGACGGTCTACACCACGTCGTGTGCGGGGAATCTGGGGACGCTGATCTGCGACGACTGTGACGACTGCGTCAAGCCGCCGCCGAACATGACGGGATGGTGGCAGCTCGACGAGCTGACCGGTCCGCTTGCCCTGGATCTCGCCGGCGGCAACCCCTGCGCGTGGACGGGCTCGCCCACGCCCACCTCCGGGCAGTACGTCCAGAACTCCACGTACCTGACATCGATCTCCGACTACATGAACAACCCCACTCCCACCGCCAACGTCGACTTCGGCACTGGCAACTTCTCGATCGACGCCTGGATCAAGGGCACCAACCCCTTCAGCGCCGTGCGGACGATCGTCGATCATCGCAAGGTGACGCCCGGCACCAGCCAGCTTCGCGGTTACACGCTCTTCGTCTATCTCGGCAACCTCGGTCTGCAGATGGCCGACGGCACCGGTTCGCCTGCCTTTACCAACTTCATCGCCTCCGGCCCCTCGCTCTGGGACGGCCAGTGGCACCATGACGCCGCCACCGTGTTCCGTTCGACTACGTCCGGGGGCACGCTGTACGTGGACGGCGCGCCGATCTACACATTCAATCCGACCGTCCGGCCCAATTCGCTCGACAACACGGGCGCGTTCCGGATCGGGCAGGCCTACGACCTCAGCTCGCTCGCCTTCGCGGGGAACATCGACGAGGTCGAGATCTTCAAGAGCACGCTGAGCGCGCAGGAGATCCTCGACATCTACACGGCCGGCGTTCACGGGAAGTGCAAGGAAACCTGCAGCCTGCTGTGGGACGTGTCGCTGTGGAACAACCAGGCAAGCGTTTCCACCAACCTGACGATCTGCAACTACTCCTCTACTCCGCAGACGTACTCGTGGAGCATGACGGGACAGCCGCTGTCGCTGCCCAACTGCACCGTCAACGGACCGACGGTGTTCAACCCGGCCGGCGGTACGGTGACCGTCGGCGTGGGCTCGTGCTTGCAGATCCCCGTCACCATCACCAATCCGGGCGGGATGGTGACCGGCGACGTCGCCTGCTATCAGGCGAACGTCACCAATCTCAGCACCAACCATCCGCTGGTCTGCCACGGTTCGATTTCGGCCAGCGGGCCGGGCACGTGCGCGAACGGTCCGCGCCCGTGGGCGCTGGTCGGCGTCGGCGCCACCGTGCCCGCGAGCTTCGTCCTCATCAACATGTCCGATGTGCCGACGCAGTACCCGATCAAGATCGAGGTCATGCCGATGGACATGACGCCCGAGAAGGTAGTGAGTCTCAACGGGCTGCCGCCGGGCGAGCCGTGGATCGCGACGTTCGTGGTGGCGCCGCATGATTCCGTGACGATCACGACCGATTGCCGCTGGATGTCCGCTGATGCCTTCATGGCGCATTCGGTCATCTTCAACGTCGACGTCAACGGCGATGGCCGGTGGGAGGCGCTGGCCAGTGAGAATCTGTTCCAGGCTCTGGCGATGCCGGTGGGCGTGGACCCCGGGGGAGGCGGATCGCCGCCGCTCGGTCTCTCGAGCGCGCCGACTCCGTCTCGCGAGCGGGTCGAGGTGCGGTTGGCCCTCGCCGCGCCCGGGTCGGCCACACTCGACGTGCTCGACGTGACGGGACGGCTCCTGCGCACGCTCGACCTCATCGGCGGCGTGCACCAGCCCGGCGAGCAGCGTTTCGTGTGGGATGGACGGCGAAGCGACGGTCGCGATGCCGGCCCCGGGTTGTATATCTTCCGGGTGCGCACTGGTGGGGCGACTCTCACAGCCAAGGTGATCCGGATTCCGTAGCCGCCCGCTGTCCCCGGTTCGCGCCGTTGGGGCGCGGCCGGGGACGATGGCGGCGACCGGCTCCACGGTCGTCTTCTCGGTTGCGCTTGGCCCCCTTGAACCGGACGGCCGTGCTCGAAGCAGGCGTCCGACGCCGTCCATCGCGATGCCGATCAACTCCTCGACCTTCTCGGGCCGCGCCGATCGCACCAGGCTGAACAGATCGAGGGCGCCCCGCAGCATCGTCATAGGCGCGCGCGACCAACTCACGGCGGGCTACGCGCGGGCCACGGTCAATCGACAACTGCAGCCCTTGCAGCAGGCGTTCAATCTCGCGCACAAGCAAGGGCGGCTCACGACCGTGCCCTACATGGCACACCTCCGCGAGGACAACGCGCGCCAGGGATTCTTCGAGCACGACGAGTTCGAGGCTGTCGCAGCGAACTTGCCGCTCGCCGTGCAGGTGACCCCCGGCGCCATCGCCGACATGCATCTGGAGCGCGGCACGGCGGTGTTCGCCGCCTACAAGGGCACAGGCATCACCGTACTGCAGGCGTGAGGTCCAACGGCCGCGGGAGCCCGCACCGCGATCCGGCCGGGCGACGTGATATGGTGCCCGCCGGGCGCGAGGCACCGCCACGGCGCGCCGGACACGACGCCCAGGACACACCCGGAGGCGAAGGCGCTGGAAGCCACTGACGACATGCCGCGCGAATCCCCGCCGCCTGCGCGCCGCCGTCGCATTTCCCTGATCGTGCGCGACGCCCGGGCCGGCTTCCACGTGGATGTGTTCCTCGTGTGCGCGGTGGTCACGATCCTGGTCACCCGCGCGCTGCTGAAGCTCACGGGATATCCGCAACTGGGCGGTGCCGGGCTGCACATCGCGCACGTGCTCTGGGGCGGCTTCGGGCTGGCGAGTTCGCTGCTGCTCGTGCTGGTCTCGCTCAGTCATCGCGTCCGGACGGTGGCGGCGTTCCTCGGCGGCGCGAGCGTCGGACTCTTCCTCGACGAACTGGGGAAGTTCGTCACGAGCGACAACGACTATTTCTATCAGCCGACGATCGCGCTGCTGTACTGCATCTTCGTCGTATTCTTCCTGGTCGTGCGGCGCAGCTTGCAGCGAAACGTTCTCACAACCGACGAAAACCTGGCGAACGCGCTCGCCGTGCTGGGCGAGATGGCCTTGGGCGACCTCGACCCGGCGGAGAAGGCCCGCGCGACGGCGTTCCTGGACGCAAGCGACGCCGGCGATCCGCGCGTGGTCACGGTGCGCGCGTTTCTCGAGGGCCTCGCGCCCGTCGCCGCCCCGCCGCGCGCGTGGCACCATGGGCTCCGCGGGGGATTCCACGCACGCCTCGAACGCCTCGTCGCGCATCGCCGCTTTCCTGCCGTGCTGTCGATCGTGTTCGTGGGCCAGGCGGTGTTCGCGGCGACCTGGACCGTGCTCACGGCGCGGCTGATCTGGCAGGGAGTGCACTTGCCTGCCGGGGAGGCGCACCTGCAGCACGGATTCTCCGAATGGGCCCAGGTCGTCTCGACCGCTGTGAGCACGATCCTGGCAGTGGCGGGCGTCTCCCAACTCCTGACCGCCCCGGAGCGCGCGTACCGACTGTTCCGCCTGTCGCTGTTCGTGGCGATCTTCCTCACGCAGTTCTTCATCTTCTACCGTGCGCAACTCTCCGGCGTCTTCGGGCTCGCCCTCAACCTCGCGGCGCTGGGCGCGGTGCAGTATCTGTTGGATCGCGAGCGGCGCCACACGGGAGAGACTCAGGGCCGCAGGCGGGGGCGCACGAAGGCGTGAAAGGAGCGCGCAGGCGAATCAGAGGGTTATGGGTGCAGCACGCACCCGCCGGCACCGAGATCACGAACAATGCGTCGATCGTGTTCGACACCAACGCGCCGCTGGTGACGAACACGGTGGCGAACACCGTGCGCGACGCGCTGGCCGACCTGGCGATCACGAGCGCAGGGGTGACGGCGGGCGAGGGGGCGGTGCTCGAAGGAGCGACGGCGTCCGTCAGTGCCACGGTGACGAACTCCGGCGAGGTGGCGGCGCCGGCGCTGGACGTGCGCGTGTTCGACGGGGATCCCGCCACCGGCGGCCTTCTCGTGGGAACGGCCCAACTGGTGAGCGGGCTCGCGGTGGGCGCCACGGCGACGGTGTCGATCCCGTGGCTCCCGGCGCGCGTCCAGGGCAACCGCCCGCTCTTCGTCGTGGCCGACCGCGCGAACACGATCCCGGAAGCCGACGAGGCGAACAATACCCTGCAGCTGACGGCCACCGTGGGCGCCCGCGCCTACACCGTGCACCTCGCGCCCGGCGTGAACCTGCTGGCCCCGCCGCTCGAGGACGCGCAGCCGTGGACGGCCTCGCGGCTCGCCGAGACCACGGGGGCGACCCTGGTCGTGGGCCTCGACGCTCAGCAACACTTCACGGCGTTCACGCCCGCAGACCCAGACCACGGGGCGATGGGGACGGACTTCGTTGTGGATCAGGCGCACGGCTGCCTCGTGATGCTGCCGGGCACGGCGCCGCGGGCCGTGACCTTCACCGGGATCACGCACCTCGCGCAGCTGAGCGTGCAGAAGGATCTGAACCTGCTGGCGCTTCCGCTCGATCCGGGGCAGGTCACGACCGCATCCGCGTTGAGTCAGACACTCGGGGCCACACAGCTCCTGCGGTTCGACACCGGCGATCAGGCCTTCACCCCGTTCATCCCGGGTTTCACGCCGCCGGACGGGGACTTTGCGCTCGACGGCGGGACGGCGTACCTGGCCGTGGCCGCACAGGCGACGACGGCGACGTTCCCCGGGACGGGCTGGAACGGCGAGGGCCCCCAGGCCGAGTTGCCGCACGGGCCGTCACCGGGCGAGCGCGCGGCGGCCTTCGGGATCGTCGGCGGCGTCACCCTGCAAACGGAGTGGTCGATGATTCAGCCGGCGACGGAGCCGGTGACGTTGCACATCGTCGACGAGCGCACCGGCGCGACCACGCGGACGTGGAGCCAGGAGGGGAGCGGCGAGTACGGGGCGGCGCTCGTCGACCTGACGAATGCCAAGGGCGTGCGGGCCGGCGACGTGCTGCAACTCCTCGTGCGCGACACCGACGGCCGGCCGCTGGGCGACACCCTGCGCTACGTGGTGACGGAATCGGACGTGAAGCGGGGCCACGCCCGCGTCGACGCCCAGGCCCGCCTGCTGCCACGGACGACCGCGTTCCACCTACCGGGACCGGAGCCGTTCGTGCATGCGGTGTCGCTCCGCTACCAACTCGCGCAGCCCGGCGCGGTGACCTTGCGCATCTACGACGTCGCGGGCCGGGCGGTACGGACCCTGGTGGCGCAGGACCAGACGCCGGGCTACTACGAGCGGCGCTGGGAGGGGACGAACGAGCACGGCTGGAAAATGACCTCGGGCGTGTACTTCGTGCGGCTCGAAGCGCCGGGATACACGATGAGCCGGCGCGTGACCCTGATTCGGTAACGGGAGGACGACATGCGAATTGCAGGACTTGTAGTGGCGCTGCTTGTCGGCCTCCCGCTCGCCGCGGGAGCCGGGACGAACGTGCTCACAATCTTCGGGCAGGCCTTCGTGGGGGACCGTGGGCCGGTTGTCGGGGAGGTCATCGTGGTGTCGATCATTCACACGAACAACACGCGCGAGACACTCCAGCATGCTTTCACGGTCGCGGACGGGGGCCTGTACGCGCTCGCGTTCATCGACTACGACGACGACAACTTTGTGGCGGAGGCAGGCGATCGCGTGGAGGCGGAGCTGCGCGATGCACTCGGCAGTCGTCTGGGCAGCGTGACGCGCGACATCGTCGCGACCGCCGCCATCGAGTCGCATCTGCAGCGGCTGGATGTGAACGCGGCCGCCAGTGGAGCCGCGCCGACGACCTGGGGGGGCATCAAACGGCTCTATCGGTATGCGGGGTCGGCGGTCGAAGGCTAATCTTGCGGGCGTGCGCGTAGGCACGAGGAATTCGAGGGGATCGCTTCCGGCTTGTCCGGCACATCGCCGAGCAGTCCGGCGAACTCGGCACGGCGTCGTCCGTCATCGCATGGTCGCTTCGCGCAGGTGCCAGAGACTCGCGCGATGCCCCCTGACTCGAAACCGCGGCGCGTCGTCGAGGACGACGCGCGCGACCGCGAGGGCATGCGGGCGCAGTTGGCCCACGCGCCGTGATTCGAATTGACGACCGCGTTCGGGTCCGGTTCCGTGGCCGGTGCCGCTTGGCGCCCCGCCCGTCGTGCGATCTCGTGTTCCGGGACGTCGATTCAATACCGGGACTGGCGTGATCACCAGCGTTCCGCCCGCCGAAGGGACGCCGGGGGGCGCGGTCTCGGTCGAAATCTTCCCTACGGGACGAGGGATCGAGTTTGCGGTGACCAAGCCGGACACGGGCCGCGCTGACCTGACGCTCTTCGATGTCCGCGAGCGCGATGTGCGATGTCTCCACGACAGTCCGAGCCCGCCGAATGCGAGGCAATGGTTGTTCACTTGTCCCGAGCCGGTCGCGGACATCGCGCGGTTCGCCTATCTCTCCGGGTGGTGGAAGGGTGAGATCCTTCCGCTGCAATGGGAGGCGATGGACCGTGGTGGACGCGAGGTCAGGATGCGCACATCGAAGAATGGGCATGGACGCGTCCTGCCGTTGGACGGGGATCCCTGGGAGATCATCGAGCGACGTTGGTCAGCGAGGCAGTATGCCGCTGGCGACGGCGTCACGGCGATCGCGGAATTCGTCTTCCACAAGCAGGGTCGCGCTCTCGGCCAGTTCGACGGGACGTGGCGACGGGCATGTCGACTGGGCGGCTGTCCAGGCAAACTCTTTCACGACCTCCGGCGCACAGCAGGGCGAAACGTGGTGCGTGCCGGCGTTCCGCAGTCGGTGGCGATGGCGATCAGCGGCCACCGAACGATCAGCATGTTCCTCCGCTACACCATCACGAGCGAGGAGGACATGAAGATGGCGGTGCGGAAGACCCAGGAACACCTCGCGACGCGGTCGGCCGAGCGTCGCGTTCTTGCCTCGACCAAGCGTGAACTCGCACAAAACTGGCACAATCGGGCAAAACAAAAGGCCGCGGACGGTGCCGCGGCCCTCGTACGTGCTTGAAATTGTTGGTAGCGGGGGCAGGATTTGAACCTGCGACCTTTGGGTTATGAGTCGGGAAAGGGCCGTCAGACGGGGCGGCGGGAGGCCACTCCTGCCAAGTGGGAGAAGGGGTTAGCAGCGCCTGCGTTTGGCGGCTCCTGTGCCGAGTTGGCTGGACAAGGGCCACAAAAAGGGGCACAGCTTCAGGGGAGGCTGGCGTAGTTGTTGCGCCTCCAACGCGACTCGCGGCGCGTCGTGTGTCGCACAGGAATGGCGACCGTCGACAGTGAATGCGAGTCGATCGAGACTCGTGCGCATGAGGCAACCGGCCATGACATCCCTCAATGTCCCACTGCCCGTGCCCCAGCGCGACTGGGCCTCGCTGCCCGCGCCCGCTGGGCGGAGAAAACGCGGAATCGGGACGTCAAGACGGGTACCGAGTGACAAGGGACGACTTGAAGCCTTCAGCTGGCCCCCTGGGTTGCCCTTTCGCACGCCGCCATAGCCGCGCGCTGCTTCCATGTTTCTGCCGATGCGGGAGTGACGTAGTCTTCCGCCATGGGCCTGCGATTCGAATGGGATCCGCGGAAGGCGGCTGTGAACGTGAAGAAGCACGACGCGTCATTCGAGGAGGCCAGTTCGGGCTTCAGCGACACGCTCTCGCTTACGATCCCGGACGCGGATCATTCGCGAGGCGAGGCCTGCTTCCTCGACCTCGGAGTGTCCCTGGGCGTCTTCTCGTTGTTTCGTCTGTGGAGCGCGCTCGGGCGATTCGCCTCATCAGCGCCCGTCCGGGCACCCGGAAAGAGAAGAGGAAATATGAAGAAGTAAGCAGCTAGCGCAACTCGACCCGGGAAGGAGGGGGACATGCGACCCGAATACGATTTCAGCGGCGGCGTCCGCGGCAAACACGCCGCGCAATATGCGGCCGGCAGCAACGTCGTCGTGTTGGAGCCGGATGTCGCGGCGGCGTTCCCGAATGCCGCCGCCGTGAACAGCGCCCTCCGCGCCTTGGCGCAGATTGCTCGGGGGACCAGCCGACCCACGCGTCGGTCGACGGGGGCGTAGGGTTGATCTCGCGGACCGACAGGAGTCCCTCCAGACCTCGTGTGAGCGAGGCTGGACGTGTGCCGACCTGTGAGCCTTCCGGCGGCCGGAGGCATCCGGTCTGAGTTGGGACGAGTGCGAGGGCGCCTGGACACGCCAATTGACGTGATCGGCAGCGTGGCTTCGCTGTCGAGCGCCCAACGAACACGGGAGTGAGAAGCCCAGTTTGCCTCAAGGTCTACCACTGGCATGATCGGACAGATTAATCAGGTATCAGCACCGAACAGGAGGCAGACATGCGCGTCTCGACCATGCAACCCATGACGCGAACAATCCCCGCCCTGACCGCCCGAACCCAACTCCGGCAGATCATGCAGCGCGCTCGGACCAAGCGCGAGCGCTTCGTCGTGTCCCGAAACGGCAGACCGACCATGGTGATGCTCAGTATCGACGACTACCTGAAGAAGATCCTGCCCCAGACTGACAGCCTCTTGTCGCTCCAGAGCGACGCGCGCCGGCGGGGGCTGGATCGCCTGAGCTTGGCGGACGTCAATCGGGAGATTCGCGCCGTCCGCCGGGGGAAGCGCACCGAGACGCATTTTCGGTGAGCCTGCACGTCGTCCTCGTGCTCCCACACGAGTCGCACCGCGCGCTCGTAGACTTCGGGGAGGACTTGCTTGGTTTGCCCATGACCCCATTCTCCCATCAATCAGGATGTTTCCTCAGCTCCGCCGCATTGGAGGCGGGAACCCGCCGCGCTATACTGCTGACGTACGGACCGCCCCGCCTCCCGGGGCCGTCCATTATGGTCCGAGTGATCCATGGCCGACGACGACACCCTACCTTACAGATCCTCCGATTCCGATCGCACGCAGCCGACGGCCGCGCCGACCGTCGACGCCGCAGACACGTTGCCCGCCGCGTCGTCGTCCACGGGCTCGACACCGACCGGTTCGCATGAGGCAGGCGCCCGCCGCATAGGCCCCTACTCTCTGCGTGAGCAGCTCGGCGAAGGCGGCTTCGGAGCCGTGTATCGCGCGGAGCAGCAGGAGCCGGTCCGGCGCTCGGTCGCGCTCAAGTTGATCAAGGCCGGCATGGACAGCCGCGACATCCTGCAGCGCTTCGCCCAGGAGCGGCAGGCGCTCGCAATCATGGATCATCCCGCGATCGCCAAGGTCTTCGACGCCGGCACAACCGAGGACGGGCGACCGTACTTCGCGATGGAGTACGTCGTCGGCTCGCCGATCACTGCATTCTCGGATGTGCACCGGCTCTCGGTGCGCGCGCGGCTCGAGTTGTTTCTGCAGGTCTGCGCCGCGGTGCAGCACGCGCACCAGAAGGGGGTCATCCACCGCGATCTCAAACCGAGCAACATCCTCGTGGCCGAGGGTGACTCGGGGCCGCTGCCCAAGGTGATCGACTTCGGCATCGCCAAGGCCGTCGAGCTCGAGATGCCCGAACGCACGATGATGACGATGGCCGGCCAGTTCATCGGCACGCCGGCGTATGTGAGTCCGGAGCAGGCGGCCGGCGCGCAGGACATCGACACGCGGAGCGACGTGTACGCGCTCGGCACGGTGCTCTACGAGCTTTTGACCGGCGTGACGCCGGTGAGCCAGGAGACAATGCTGCACGGCTCGCTGGAGGACCTGCTGCGCACGATTCGCGAGGTCGATCCGCCGACGCCAAGCGAGCGCCTTCGCGAGAACGCCGAGGCGAGCACCGACGCGGCCGCGCAACGCGGCAGCGATGCGCGGCACCTGGTCGCGACGGTGCGTGGGGATCTCGACTGGATCGTCATGAAGGCGCTCGAGAAAGATCGCACCCGGCGCTACGACGCCGCGTCGGCACTGGCGGCGGACGTTCGGCGCTACCTGGACGGCGCTCCGGTGGGAGCAGCTCCGGCGAGGGCGGAGTATCGCGCACAGAAG
>JBKJUD010000395.1:0-8068 GCA_046590735.1 Candidatus Eiseniibacteriota bacterium
TCCAGGTTCAGACAATGCTGACCATCGCGGACAACACCGGTGCGCGCGTCGCCCAGTGCATCAAGGTCCTCGGGGGCTCGCGCCGGCGCTACGGCCACTTGGGTGACGTGATCGTCGTCGCCGTCAAGGACGCGCTGCCGGGCGGCACGGTCAAGAAGGGCGATGTCCAGAAGGCCGTGATCGTTCGCGTCGTCAAGACGCAGAAGCGGCCCGACGGCTCGTACATCCGCTTCGACCAGAACGCGGCGGTGATCGTCAACGATGACAAGGAACCGAAGGGCACTCGTATCTTTGGGCCGGTGGCGCGCGAACTGCGCGAGCGCCAGTTCATGAAGATCGTGTCCTTGGCTCCGGAGGTGATCTAGCCATGCGGCACGTGTTGCGAAACGACACCGTCGAGGTGATTGCGGGTGACGAGAAGGGCCGGACGGGCAAGGTGCTGGAGATCATCCCGGCCAAGAACCGCGTCCTCGTCGAACACCTGAACATGATGAAGCGTCACACCAAGCCGTCGCAGAAGAACACCAAGGGCGGCATCATCGAGCGCGAGGCGCCGATGCACCTGTCCAACGTGCTGCCGGTGTGCGAGCACTGCAAGCGCGGCGTGCGCGTGGGTTTCCGCGTCGCCGGCGATGGGCAGAAGGAGCGGGTGTGCCGCTCCTGCGAGCGGCCGATCCCGCGGATCAACTCCGCGACCTAGTCGCCGTACCGTACCAACCGCAGACGGTCGTCGCCGCGGCTCGCGCGCCACGCACAGTGGCCGCGGGATGGGGACGATGGAAACGTCGGCCAACAAGGAGCTGCAATGGCAAAGGGAACGACGAAGAAGCCGGCATCCGCGCCCACCACCAAGGGTGGGGGCGCGCCTGGCAAGATCCCGAAGCGGGCCGGCGAACCAGCTGCGCCGAAGTACGCCGCGGGCGACAACCCGGATCTCGGGACGGCAGTGCCGCCCCGGATGAAGGTGAAGTACAACGACGAGGTGGTCTCCAAGATGATGGAGCACTTCAGCTACACGAACCGCATGCAGGTCCCGCGGTTCGAGAAGATCGTCGTGAACATGGGGGTGGGTGAGGCGACGCAGAACATTCGCTTCCTCGAGGCCGCCGCCACCGATCTGCAGACGATCACCGGCCAGAAGCCGTCGATTCGCCGGGCTCGCAAGTCGATTGCGAACTTCAAGCTGCGCGAGGGCGTGCCGGTCGGTGCCAAGGTGACCTTGCGCGGGGCGCGGATGTGGGAGTTCTACGACCGGCTGGTGTCGGTCGCGCTCCCGCGAATCCGTGACTTCAAGGGCGTGCCGTCGAAGTCCTTCGACGGCCGCGGCAACTACACGCTGGGGCTCACCGAGCAGATCATCTTCCCGGAGATCGACTACGACAAGGTCGAGAAGATCCGCGGGATGGATATCACCATCGTGACCACGGCGCGGAACGACGAGGAGTCGCTGGAGCTGCTCAAGTTCATGGCGATGCCGTTCCGGAAGTAACCTGAAAAGCAGGGGATAGTCGATGGCGAAGAAGTCACTGATCGAGAAGTGGAAGAGGGCGCCCAAGTTCCAGGTGCGCCGCTACAATCGCTGTCACCGCTGCGGGCGGCCGCGTGCGTACCTGCGGGACTTTGGCCTCTGCCGCATCTGTTTCCGCGAACTTGCGTTGTGGGGACAGATCCCGGGCGTGACCAAGGCGAGCTGGTAGCGGGGAAGGAGAATCATGTCGGTCACTGATCCAATTGCAGACATGCTGACCTGCATCCGGAACGCGTGCCAGGCTAGGCACCGCCGGACGGACGTGCCGTACTCGAGCATCAAGCTGGAGATCGCAAAGGTACTTCTCCGTGAGAAGTACACCGCGAACTTCAAGGTGATCGAGGATGGCACGACCCATCGCAAGATCCGCATCTATCTGAAGTACGACGAGAAGGAGACGCCGGTCATCGGCGGGCTCCGTCGCGTCTCGACGCCGGGCCGTCGCGTGTACGTGCCGAAGGACAAGCTTCCGCGCGTGCTGGGTGGCTTGGGCACCGCAGTCCTGTCGACCTCGCGTGGCGTGGTCACCGACAAGGAATCGCGGGCGCTGGGAGTCGGCGGCGAGGTGCTCTGCTACGTCTGGTAGCCTCGTGTCATTCGAGTGCTGGGGACCGCATTCCGCCTGAGGGATGCTGAGCCCGGCGCACTGGGCAGCACCGCTAGTCTCGCCCGTCGCGGCGAGTCGGGCGGAAAGGAGAGAACCGAAGAATGTCACGCGTAGGCAAGAAAGCGATCCCCCTGCCATCGTCGGTGAAGCTCACGCAGGAAGCTGGCGTGGTCACCGTCGAGGGCCCGAAGGGGAAACTCACGCACACGCTCAATGAAGGCGTGAGCGTCGATGTGGCGGACGGCACCGCAACCGTCGTGCTCGCCGGCGACAACGGCGCGATGCACGGTATGACACGCGCGCTGATCGCCAACATGGTGAAAGGTGTGACCGAGGAGTACGTGCGGAACCTGGAGATCGTCGGCATGGGGTATCGTGCGGCGGTCAACGGCGGGCGCCTCGAGTTGCAGCTCGGGTACTCGCACCCAATCACGATGACGCCGCCGGCCGGCATTACCATCACGTCCGAGACGCCGGTGAAGATATCGGTGCGGGGAATCGACAAGCAGCTCGTCGGGCAAGTCGCGGCGAACATTCGCCAGTACCGCAAGCCGGAGCCCTACAAGGGCAAGGGCATCCGGTACGAGGGCGAGCAGGTCCGCCGCAAGGCGGGCAAGTCCGCGGGTAGCTAGGCTGGGAGCGTGAGATGAACATCGCAAAGAGACACGCGGGCCGGCACAAGCGGCACCGCCGGATTCGCCGGAAGATGAGTGGGACCGCCATGCGTCCGCGCGTGTGCGTGTTCCGCAGCGACAAGCATATCTACGCCCAGGTCGTCGACGACGAGACGGGCACCACGCTGTTGTCCGCCTCGAGCCAGGAGAAGGACGCCGCCGCCAAGCGCGGCGACAAGCCCGGCAAGGTCGGCATGGCGTGGGCAGTGGGCCAGCTCCTCGCGGAGCGCGCCCAGGCAAAGGGAGTGGCCGAGGTCTGCTTTGACCGCGGCGGATTCCTGTACCACGGTCGCATCAAGGCCTTGGCCGATGGTGCGCGGGAAGGAGGCCTGCGATTCTAGCCCCACGTCGAACCGGAGGAGGCCCAGGCGGCGCCGGTGGCGGCCGTCCGGGTGGTGGTCCAGGCGGTCCCGGCGGCCCGGGAGGTCGCGGCGGCAACGACCGTCGTGGCGGTGGTCCGGGCGGCAAGCGCAACGACCGTCGCGGCGGCCCGCAGCGCGACAATCGCCAGGACGGCGGCTCGGAAATGATCGAGCGCGTCATCCAGGTGAACCGGGTGGCGAAGGTCGTGAAGGGTGGACGTCGGTTCCACTTCAACGCCATCGTCGCGATGGGTGACGGCAAGGGCAAGGTGGGCGTCGGGCTCGGCAAGGCCAACGAAGTCGCGGACGCGATCCGCAAGGCCGGCGAGGCGGCGCGCAAAGGGATGTTCGAGGTCGCCCTCACCAAGGGCACCGTCCCGCACTTGATCATCGGTGAGTTCGGCGCCAGTCGCGTGCTGCTCCGTCCCGCCTCCGCGGGTACCGGGGTGATCGCGGGCGGCGGCGTGCGTGCCGTGCTCGAGGCCGCGGGCGTGAAGGATGTCCTCACCAAGGCGCTGGGTTCGACCAACCCGCACAACCTGGTGAAGGCGACGGTGTACGGTCTGAAGGGACTGCGTCGCGCGGAGGAAGTGGCTCGCCGTCGGGGCATGACGGTGGAAGAACTCCTCGGCCCGGCCCGGAGGGTCGATGGCTAAGCGTCTCCGCATTACCCAGGTCCACAGCGCCATCAAGCGGGAGAAGTCCCAGGGCCTCACCATCAAGGCCCTCGGCTTCAAGCGCCTGATGCAGACGCTCGAACACGACGACAGCCCGGCGATCCGCGGCATGGTGAACAAGGTCATCCACTTGCTCCGCGTCGAGGAGATCGGCTAGCGTGCGCTGTCCGCAGCGCCGCCAGTTCCTGTTAGAAGAGGACACGAGTCAATGAAGCTAGCCGACATTCGCCCCGCGAAGGGCGCCACGCATGCCAAGAAGCGCCTCGGCAAGGGCCGGGGGACTGGCACCGGTGGCACCGCCGGCAAGGGGCACAAGGGACACCAGGCGCGCTCCGGTGGCCAGAAGATCTCGGTCTGGCACGAAGGCGGCCAGATGCCGCTGCAGCGCCGGCTCCCGAAGCGCGGGTTCACCAACATCCACGCCACCGCGCAGCAGATCGTCAACATCGGCCGCCTCGAGAAGTACTTCGACGCGGGCGCGGTGATCGACGTCGCTGCCCTGGCGGAGAAGCGCCTCGTGCGCTCGGCGGACGTCCCCGTGAAGTTGCTGGCGGGTTGTGAGGATGCGCTCAGCCGCGCCTACACCATCCGCGTGCATGCCGCCTCGGCGGCCGCGCGCGAGAAGGTGGCGGCAGCGGGCGGCACCGTCGAGATCCTGGGCTAAAAGACGATGATTGAACGCCTTCAAGGCATGTTCCGTATCCCGGAGCTGCGCCGGCGCATTCTCTTCACGCTGACCCTGCTGGTGATCTACCGGCTCGGCGGGCACATTTTGCTGCCGGGAGTAGATCCGACCGCCCTCGCCACCTTCATGGAAAGCAATGCGAAGGGGACGCTGGTCGGGTTGTACGACGTGTTCGTCGGGGGATCGCTCAGCAAGGCGACGATCTTCGCGCTGGGCATCATGCCCTACATCTCGGCATCCATCGTCTTCCAGCTTCTCGGGGCGGTCATCCCGTACTTCGAGAAACTGCAGAAGGAAGGCGAGGAAGGCCGGCGCAAGATCACCCAGTACACGCGCTACGCCACCGTGCCGCTGTGCATGTTCCAGGCCATCGGCGTCGCGACGTTCCTGCAGAACATGAACGCGTCCGGCCGCGACGTGGTGCCGCACCCGGGCCTCCCATGGGTCGTGCTGTGCATGCTGACACTGACCGCCGGCACCACGTTCATCATGTGGCTCGGCGAGCAGATCACAGAGCGCGGGATCGGCAACGGCATCTCGCTGATCATCTTCATCGGGATCGTCGCGCGCTTCCCGAACGACATCATCAACACCATCCGTTCGGCGATCGCGGGCACGGCCAGCGCCTTCACCCTCATCCCGATCGCCATCGTGATGGTCGTGGTCATTGCGGTGGTGGTGGCGATGACACAGGCCACGCGAAAGATCCCGGTGCAATATGCCAAGCGTATCGTCGGGCGCAAGATGTACGGGGGGCAGAACACCCACATTCCGCTGCGCGTGAACACCGCCGGCGTGATCCCGATCATTTTCGCGCAGTCGATCCTGCTGGTCCCGGGGACCGTGGCGCTGTTCGCCCACGACAACCCGATCGCGCTGGCGATCAAGGCGATGTTCTCGCCGCCGCACCCGGTCTACCTGGTGCTCTACAGCCTCGGCATCGTGTTCTTCACGTACTTCTACACGGCCGTCGTGCTCAACCCGGTGGACCTCGCGGACAACATGAAGAAGTACGGCGGCTTCATCCCGGGCGTGCGCCCGGGCAAGAAGACGGCGGAGTACGTGGACCGCGTGCTCACCCGGATCACGCTGCCGGGCGCCATCTTCCTGGCACTGATCGCCGTGCTGCCGGACATCATGGTGTACAAGATGAACATGCCGTTCTACTTCGGCGGCACGCCGCTCTTGATCGTGGTGGGAGTGGCCCTCGACACGCTGCAGCAGATCGAATCGCACATGCTGATGCGGCACTACGAAGGGTTCATGAAGCGGGGCAAGATGCGGGGCCGCCGCACGGCGTAACTGCCGTCCGCGGCTAGGGGCGCTCTGGTGCGATTGATACTCCTCGGTGCCCCGGGTTCGGGGAAAGGGACGCAGGGCGCGCGGCTCGCCGCCGCCCTCGAGGTCCCGACGATCTCGACGGGCGAGCTGCTTCGGCAGGCAGTACAGGACAATTCGCCGCTGGGCGCGCTGGCTCGCACCTTCATGAGCCAGGGCAAGCTGGTACCCGACGACGTCATCATGGGGCTGATCCGCGAGGTGCTCGAGGTTCGCACCACGGACGGCTTCATCCTGGACGGCTTTCCGCGGACGCTCGCGCAGTCGGAGGGGCTGGACACGCTCCTGCACAGCTACGGGCTCGACCTGCAGTTCGCGATCGCGCTGGAAGTGGCACAGGAAAAGGTGGTCAAACGCCTCTCGGCGCGCCGGGTGTGTGCGGCGTGCGGGAAGGACGGCAACCCGGGGACCGACGGCACGCCTGCCACCGGACCGTGCGGGCGTTGCGGTGGCCCGCTGATCCAGCGCGAGGATGACCGGGAGGAAACGGTGCGGAAACGCTTGGCGGTTTACGACGAGCAAACTGCACCGCTCTTGGGGTATTATGCGGCACAGGGCAAGCTGACCCACATCGACGGCGACCGACCCGTGGATGAGGTGTTCGATCACTTGCTGCGCGTCGTGCGCGGCGAGACGTCGTAGGCGGTCCCGGATGGCATCGGGCCGCCGCATGATCCATATCCGCACCGCGGATGAAATCGAGAAGATCCGTCGCGCCGCGCAAGTGGTGGCGCGCACGCTGGCGATGTTGCGGGAGATGGTGGAGCCCGGCATCACAACCGGCGACTTGGACGTAGCCGCGGCGCGGTACATCCGCAGCCAGGGCGCGATCCCGACCTTCATCGGCTACCGCGGGTACCGGCACGCGCTGTGCACCTCGGTGAACGAGGAAGTGGTGCACGGGATTCCGGGGCCGCGCGTGCTGCAGCAGGGCGACATCGTCGGTATCGATTGCGGCGCCACGCTCGATGGCTACGTCGGCGACTCCGCGATCAGTTGCGCGGTGGCCGAGACAGACGCCGAGTCCGAACGACTGATGCGCGTGACGCGCGAGTCGCTCGAGCGCGGCGTCGCCGCCGCCGTGCCGGGCAACCGGATCGGCGACATCTCGCACGCGGTGCAGTCCCACTGCGAGGCGCACGGCTTCGGCGTGGTGCGCGCGCTGGTCGGGCATGGCATCGGGCGCGAGATGCACGAGGAGCCCGCGGTGCCGAACTACGGGCACCCGGGCACCGGCCCGAAGCTGGTGGCCGGCATGGTCCTCGCCATCGAACCGATGGTGACGATCGGTACCTGGGACGTCGTGACACTGGACGACGGCTGGACGGTCGTGACGAACGACGGGAAACGCTCGGCACATTTCGAGCATACCGTCGCCATCACGGCCCATGGTCCCGAGGTTCTCTCGGTGACCGGGGAAGTGGCGCGAGCCTAGACGGACGCGCGGCGCGCCGTGCGCGTGACCTGGAATTCCGGGTCCGCACGCACGCGTGATCCCACAAGCAGGCGGTCCCGGTACAGGGGGCCTGCGGAGGAGTATGGCGAAGGAAGAAGCAGTACAGGTGGAAGGCACGGTTGTGGAACCGTTGCCCAACGCCATGTTCCGCGTCGAGCTGGAGAACGGACACCGCATCCTGGCGCACATCTCCGGCAAGATGCGCATGAACTTCATCAAGATCCTGCCGGGCGACAAGGTCACGGTCGAACTCTCGCCGTATGACCTGACGCGCGGCCGCATCGTGTATCGCTACAAGTAGCAGCGACCTCGACCGCCCGTCGCTCCGAAGGGTGCGGCAGGCTGGGGACGGCAGGAACGGAAGGGACGGAATGAAGGTCCGAGCTTCGATCAAGAAAATCTGCGAGCACTGCAAGATCGTGCGACGCGAGGGCGTGCTGCGCGTGATCTGCGCGAAGAATCCGAAGCACAAGCAGCGGCAGGGATAAGGGACACATACGATGGCACGTATTGCGGGGGTCGACCTCCCTTCGAAGAAGCGCGTGGAAACCGCGTTGACCTACATTTTCGGCATTGGACCGACGTCGGCGAAGCGCATCATCGCCACGACGGGCGTGAACCCGGATCGCCGGGTGGAAGCTCTCACCGAAGAAGAGACCGCCAAGCTGCGCTCGGCGATCGAAGCTGACTTCAAGGTCGAGGGTGCGCTGCGGTCCGAGACGGCGATGAACATCAGGCCCC
>JBKJUD010000162.1:0-7502 GCA_046590735.1 Candidatus Eiseniibacteriota bacterium
CTGACGCGGTAGCCGCGCTCGGCCAGCGCCAGGGCGACGCGCCCGGTGCCGGCGCCGCACTCGAGCACCGGCCCGCGCCGCGGCCGCAGGTAGCGCAGGTAGAACGGCAGGTCCTGGTCGAACCCGCCGTTCTCGTAGTCGTAGAGACGGGCCAGGACCGGGTCGTCGAACAGATCGATCATCAGAGGAGGTCTTTCATGGAATGGGCCGAGATGGCGATTCGCCTCTCGCTCTCGCTGGTGTGCGGCGGGTTGCTGGGATGGGAGCGCGAGAGTGAGGGCAAGCCCGCCGGCGTGCGCACCCACATGCTGGTGAGTCTGGGATCATGCCTGTTCCTGATGGTCGCGGCGCGCACCACCACCAACCCCGACAACGAGGCCGCCGCACGGGTGATCTCCGGTGTCGTGCAAGGCATCGGGTTTCTCGGCGCGGGCACCATCATCCGCCATGAGGGCGGAGTGTACGGCCTGACCTCGGCCGCGTCGATCTGGGTGACCTCGGCGATCGGGATCAGCCTGGGCGCGGGCGCCTACGACGTCGCGCTGGTGGCTACGGGCTTGGCCTCGCTGATCCTGCGGTCGATGCTGCCCGGACTCAAGTACCGGCCGTCGCAGCGCCGCATCCGGAACGAACCCGGCGAGTAGCGCGCACCCCTCGGCCGCGTGCGAGGAAAGCCGCCCTGGGAGATGTCGGGGCGGCTTTCGTGCATCGGGGCAAGTCGGTTATTCGAGGATGATGGCGTTGGTGGGACAGGCCGTGCAGGCCTCGCGGATGCACGCTTCCATCTCCGGCCCGGGGTTCTCCATGATCACGTGCGCGAGACCGTCGTCGCGCATTTCGAAGACGTCGGGGGCGACCTCGGCACAGATGGCGTCGCCGATGCACAGGTCGTAGTCAACGATGGGCTTCATCCGCTTTCGTGCCTCCACACAAGGACCCTGGGACCGAAGCCGGGCTCCGCGCCGGGTGTCGGCGCCGGGAGGCCAAGGCAACGTCCGCAAATCAGTGGCACCAGAGTATATCGGTCACCGGGGGCGCCGCAAGGAGCGCGTAAGGCGGACCCCTGCCGCAGCGCGCGAATCGGCGTGATCGCGCGGCGAATCACCCCCGCCGCGCCTCCAATCCGGCTGGGAACGCTGGCCGGGGCACAGGGTGGCAGGGTACACTGGTAGCCTGCCCGCACCGTACCACTCTCCCCGAGTGCCTGTGGCGCTCTGACCCCTCTCCTGGCCGGAGGACTCGTGTCCGCATCCTGCTTCACATCCCGTCCTGATGGCGGGGGCCGCGTCGCGTCCGGTTTCGCCGTGCGCCTGGCCCGTGCCGCGACCGTGCTATGCCTGCTGGCGACGTGCGGCCCGCCCGCCCTCGCCTCGCCGCGCATCCCGGACGACTGGCAAGCCGGCTACTCCGCGGTCCGCGCCACCGTGGCCGCGCCCGCCGACCTCGACCGCGCCCGGGCCCGCATCGTGACCGCCGGCGGCAAGGTGGGCGTAATCGTGCCGCCGTCCGCGTACCCCGGCGAGGCCGTCTTCCTCGGCTGGATCGCCGCGAAGGACGGCTCGGCGCTGCTCGGCCAGGCCGGCATCACGCAGGTCCTGACGCCCTCGAGCCGGCTCATCACCTCGGTCACCGCGGACGCCCAGCACTCGCCGGGCCTGGCGTTCTGGCAGCGGGTGGCCGCGGGCGACTGGACACAGCCCGAAGGCGCCCCGGATCCGCGTGCGATCGGCAGCGATGCGCGCGTGCCCGGCGATCTGTTTCCCGGCGGCGAGCCGCAGGGCCGTGCCCCCGGCGAGGGCGGGCAGGCGCTCACCGGCACCAGCGACGCGATGACCGGCAGCGTCGTCACCGCGCTGTTCATGGCCGAGAGCAACGGCAGCCTCGACCCGAACCTCTACACCTGGAGCCCCGCGGACTCGGCCACCGAAGTCAGCGGCGTGCTCGGCGCGCTCTCGTGGTGGAGCGGCAAGGCGCCGACCTACGGCCAGAGCGTGACCTTCACGCTGGTGATCCACGGCCCGTCCTCGAGCGTCACCTCGACCAAGTACGAGCCGGTGATCCACTCGTCGAACGAAGTCTCGCTGTGGACCAGCGAAATCCTCGGGCACCTGGGTTACACCAGCGGCAGCGACATCACCCGCGCCCGCAATTACGCCAACTCGCTGATCAGCACCTACCGCGCCAACTGGGCGTTCTCGATCATCAACGGCTACAACCCGCTGCCGGCGGGCGACGCCTACAGCAACGGCGTCTCGGCCTGGGCGTATCTCAACGGGCCGTACCTGCAGACGCTGTTCCGCTCGTACGCGTGGCCGGTGCAGCAGGTCACCGCCCACGAGATCGGCCACATCTTCGGCGCCTGCGACGAGTACGCCGGCGCCTGCGGCTGCGATGTCTGCACCAAGAACACACTCAACGCCAACTGCGAGGACTGCAATCCCGCGACCGTCGACTGCATGATGAAGGCGAACACCTACCGCCTGTGCACGTATACGCCGGGCCAGCTCGGGTGGCAGACCGCGGTCGCCACCGTGGTCGTCGATACCGTGGTGGTCAGCGATCCCAGCCCGGCCAACAACGACGGCGGCGCCGATGCCGGCGAGACGGTGTATCTCACCATCACGCTGGAGAACGTCGGCACCGGCCCGGCGCGCTCGGTGACCGGCACGATGACCACCAGCGATCCGTACGTGACCATCCAGGCCGGCAGTTCCTCCTTCGGTGACGTGATCCTGAAGAGCACTGGCTCGTCCCAGTACCGCCTGCTGATCGCCGCCGGCGCGCCGGTGGGACACGCGGCGACGCTGAACCTGGCGCTCAGCGGCAGCAACGGCTTCTCGAGCGCGATCGCCACGACGCTGGTGATCTCGCCGGCGCGCCTGCTGCGCGTCACGCCCACGACGGTGACCAACGTCGCGCCGGTGCAGCTGCGGCTGGGGGGGCGCCATTTCCTCGCGGGGTCGAGCATCGTCATCGAGCATCCGACGTACGGCTCGCGCACCGCGACCGGCGTGACGGTGGTGAACACCGACTCGCTCACCGGCACCGTCGACGTGACCGGAATCGCGCTCTCGCACTGGGACGTGGTGGTGGTCAGCCCCGGCGGCTACCGTGCCGGCTTGACCAGTGCGCTCTACATCACCCCGGCGGGACCGGGCATCAGCGCAGTGACGCCGACGGTCGGCTCGGCGCTCGACAGCGTGACCCTCATCCTGCGCGGCGTGAACTTCAACCAGCCGCTGGGTGTCTGGCTGGAAAAGGGCGCGACGAAGCGGTACGGCGTCTCGCTCACGGTGGTGACGCCGGAGTCGCTGCGCTGCGGCATGTCGTTCAAGGGCCTGGCGCCCGGCGTGTACGACGTGGTCGAGCAGAACTTCGATACCCAGGTGGCGCGCCTCGTCGGCGGCGTGACGATCAACGGCCCGCCCGACCTCCAGTTGGTGGCGCCTGAGGTGGTGGGAACCGGTGGGGTGGTGGCCGTTACCCTGCAGGGCACCAACTTCCTCGCCGGCGGCAGCGCCTCGCTCACCGCGCGCAACCGCACGCCCATCGCGGCGACCTCGCTGACGTACGATTCCTCGACGCAGGTGCGCGTCACGTTCGACCTCTCCAGCGGGATCACCGGGGGCCGGAACGTCGTGTTGCGGAACCCCGGGGGGGCATGCGACAGTCTCATCAGCGCGCTCCAGATCGTGCATGCGCCCACCGCCCACGTGCTGCACCCCAACGGTGGGGAGAACTTCACGCCCGGCGCGAGCACGACAATCGGCTGGACGGCGCAGAGTCTCGGCAACGGGCTGGACCACGTACTCATCGAACTGAGCCTCGATGGCGGCCTGAGCTACAGCTCGTTGATCGCCTCGGCCGGGCCGTCGGACACCTCGATCGTGTGGGTGGTGCCGGCAGCGAATACCGATTCGGCCCGCGTGCGGGTGATCGCGTACGACATCGACAACCTGAGCGGCTTCGACGACAGCGACGGCAACTTCGTGATCGGCGCCGTCACGCACGTCGAAGGCGAGGAGGCGCCGCGAGTCTGGCGCTTGGCCTCGCGCGGCGCGTCGCCGGGCCGCACCGGGGGCCAGTGGCGGCTCGACGTCGCCGAGCGGGCGCCGGTGCTGGCCGAGATCTTCGACGTCCGGGGCGCTCGCGTGGCGCGGCTGACCGACGCCACGCTGGTCCCGGGCCGCTACGACCTGCGTTGGGACGGCAGGACCGACGGAGGCCGGATGGCCAGCGCCGGGATGTACGTCTGCCGCGTGCAGGCGGGTCTGCTCCGGCTCACGGCGCGGCTGCTGCTCGCGCCCTAGGGCGGGGAAGGAAACGGGCGCGCGGCATGAGGTGGCGACCACGGCGACGGGAGGAGTGAGCTGCAGTCTCGATCGGCCACGGACAGGCCTGACGACGGGCGTCCCGAGGCGATGACACGTCCGCGTCCGTTCCCCGGTTACCAAGCCGCGCCCCTCACTGGGGTGCCCGGCGCGCCTGCTACGCCTGCGGGGGCCCCGGACGCGTTGCCACGGAAATATCACCGGCTGCCGAGCTGGGAGCGGCCGCCCAGCACCCTGCTGCGCCGCGCGCTGATCTTCGCCCTCCTCGCCCATCTCGCGGGCGGCGCGGTGCTGACGGTGCGCTTTCCGCGGTCGCACAAGGTGTCCGGGGCGCCGGGCAATTTCCACATCGATATCGCGCCGCAGGTTACCGCGCAGCGCGCCGCCCACGTGGCGCCGCCGGTGCAGCAGCCACCCGCCGAGCCGGCGCCGCCCAAGGCCGAGCCGGTGATCGAGAAGCCCAAGGCCACCGGCCAGATCGTGCCGCGCGCCGTGCTGCCGCCCACCCGGCGGCCCTCGCAGGGCGCGTTGATCGCCCCGGGCGCGCCCACGGCGCGCAACGCCATCACCGCGCCGACCTCCTTCGAGATCGGCACCGGCGGCGAAGGCGGCCCGAACGAATTCGCGTACTATCTCAACGGCGTTCGCGCCAAGATCGAGCGGGCCTGGACGCCGCCGCGTGGCTCGGCCGGCAAGCGCGCCCTCACCGCCAAGGTGGCGTTCACCATCGGGCGCAACGGCCAAGTATCCACCGTGACGCTGGATGAGCGTTCCGGGGTCTCGTTCTTCGACCAGACCTGCATGGATGCGGTCCGCCGCGCCAACCCTTTCGCGCCGCTCCCCAGCGGCTATGGATACGACGACATGGTCATTCGCTTTGCATTCACCTATGCGGACTAGCCGCCTGCTGCCGGCGCTCCTCGGCCTCGCGGCGTTGCTGTACGTCGTGCTGTGGCCGACGACGCCGCAGGCGCAGCGCGAGTTCCGTCTCGACCTGTTTGGCAGCGCGGCCCCGAAGATCCGGATCGCCATTCCCGATCCCGATCCGGCGACCGTCCCCGCTTCCAGCCGGCCGCTGGTGAGCGACGCGATGGCGATCCTGCGCGCAGACCTGACGATGTCCGACCTCTTCGAGGTCAGGCGCGCGGGGAACGACTCCTGCTCAGTCTCGGCCGCAAGCGTCACCGGGGTCTCGGGCGCCGGCGTCGACCTGCGAGTGACGCTCTCGTCGCTGCCCGGGCTGAACCTGATCGGCTCGCGCTCGACGCGTTTCGACGCGGCGTCCTCGCGGCGCGCCATGCACCGTCTGGCCGACGAGATCGGCTTTCTGATTACCGGCGAACCCGGCATCGCCTCGACCCGCATCGCGTTCGTGTCGAGCGCGTCGGGCAAGAAGGAAGTCTGGCTCTGCGATGCCGATGGCGAGGGCGAGCGGCGGCTCACCGGCGAGAACACGCTGGTGCTGTCCCCCTCGTGGAATGGCCCGGGGCGGGTGAGCTACAGCACCTACTTCCCCGGCGGCGCGGCGCTGTGCGCGATTGGCGTGGATGGCCGCGGACGCACGGTGATCGTCGGCCGGTCCGGCCTGCACTACGGCGCCACCTGGACGGCGGACGGCTCGCGCCTGGCCTACGTGCAGACGGCCAACGGCGTCTCCGACATTTATCTGGCCGCCTCCGATGGCAGCGGCGCGCACTCGCTGTCGCGCCGGTCGTCCCGGGTGATCAACGCCTCGCCCTGCTTCTCGCCGGATGGGCGGCAACTCGCCTACACGTCGGACCGCAGCGGCCGCCCGCACATCTGGATGCGCGACCTCAGCAAGGGCGAGGACATCCGAGTGACGCTGGAAGGCGACTACAACGACACGCCCAGCTTTTCGCCGAAGGGCGACTACCTCGCCTACGCCACGCGGCGCGGCGGGCAGTTCCGCATCGGCGTGATCCGGCTGTTCGATGGGGAAGCAACGGTGATCTCGCGCGGCCCCGGCAGCGACGAGGACCCCTGCTTTGCCCCCGATGGCCGGCACATCGTGTTCAGCTCCAGCCGATCCGGCCGGCGCGAGCTCTACGCCATGCTGCTGGATGGGTCAGCCGTTCGGAAGGTGACGGACGGGCCCGGGGAGAAGTACAGTCCCGCCTGGTCCCCGCGGGAAACTGCAGCTTCATCTGGGACTCCGTAGTTGAAGGCGGCGCTGACGCGACACCGACTGGGTCGCGGCGCCTCGGAGCGCCGCGCCGAGTGCGCGTGGCCTCCGCACCCTCTCCGCATGACGCATTGGAGGAAAACGTGAAAATGACTGCACGCCACATGTGTGGGTGGGTGGCCCTGCTTGCCGCCACATCGGCCCTGACCGTCGCCGGGTGCGCGCACAAGAAGCCGCCGGTCGAGTCCAACCCCACCGAGACCACCACCCCGCCGCCGACGCCGACGCCGGCGCCGCAGGACACCACGATCGACCGGGCCGGCCAGACCGGCGTCGAGGAAGTCAGCGCGCTGTCCGATGTGCAGTTCGACTACGACTCGTCCGACCTCGGCAGCGATGCCAAGGCGACGCTGAGCGCCAACGGCTCCTACCTCCTCAAGCACACCGACGTCAGCATCTCCATCGAGGGACACTGCGACGAGCGCGGCACGGTGCAGTACAACCTCGCCCTCGGCGAGCGCCGCGCCACCACCGCCAAGGACTTCCTGATCTCCTACGGGGTCGACGCCGGCCGGATCAGCACGATCTCCTACGGCAAGGAACGGCCGATCGACCCGGGCCACGACGAGTACGCGTGGGCGAAGAATCGCCGCGCGCACTTCGTGAAGCTGACCCGCTAGACCATGCGGCACACGGCACGGATGTCACACGTGACCGCGACGGTCGTCGCTGCCTGGCGCTTCGGCGCCGTGGCAGTGGCGCTGCTCGCCGGCGGACTGTTCCTGACGGGGTGCGCGAGCACGCTCAACATGCCCGGCCGCGTGCAGCGCCTGACGATCACCACCGACAGCCTCAGTACGCGCCAGGTGCGGACCGAGGCCTCGCTCAACGAGATCCGCGCCCAGCTGGCCACGCAGGAGGACTTGCTGCGCGCCACCGGGGCCGGGACCTCCTCGAAGATGAACCAACTTCTCGACCGCACCGAGGCGGTCGCCGCCAACCTCGATGAATCCACGCGGCTCATCACG
>JBKJUD010000184.1:0-3411 GCA_046590735.1 Candidatus Eiseniibacteriota bacterium
ACGTAGTGCCCCGTGGGACACGGGGTCGTGTAGGTCAGCGACACGTACCGTTGATTCTGATCGAAGGTGTGCGTCACCGCCGCGGGGCGGATGAGCGCGATGGATTGCACCTGCGACGGCGCGTCCACGCAGAGGGAGAAGTACCCAGACCAGCCCAGCGTCGCGGGAGCGCCCAGGACTTGCGGCCGGTTGTTCACCACATTGCCGGCGGCATCAAACAAATACGCGGGCCAGTAAATCGCGGGGTGCTTCCGCGCCACTCCCGTGCGATCCCCGCTGGCCGTCAGCACGCGGCCGTCGGGCAACAAGAGCGCGGTGGAGTGGTAGTCGCGCGCATAGGGCTCCTCCGCCAACGGGATCGTGGACCAGCTCGCCGCGGAGGGGCTCCAGAGTTGCGGGCGCTTCACCGGCAATTCGGCATGCTCCCACTGTTGCACTCCGCCTGTCACCAGAACCTGTCCGGTCGGCAACATCACCAGGTTGTGTTGCGTGCGCGGATACGCCATGTCGGCGTGCGTTTGCCAGGTGGCGGTTTGCTCATTCGACGGCGGCGACATGTAGGTATTCAGGTCGATCGTCATCGTCGCCGCACCGGCGGCGGTCCCCAGCGGGCCCACGTCTCCCACCATCAGGATCTTGCCGGGTTCGTACATCACGGCGGAGCCGCCGTAGTGCGGGCTGTTGGTCGAGGCCGGGAGTTCCGTCCAGGTGCCGTCGGAGGGGTGGAAAAGCGCTTGTTGCCGTTTCGGGCCGGCGAAGTAGACGTTGCCACTGGGCAGTTCGAACATGTACGGGTAATTGGGGAGAAAGTACGGGTGCCCCCCACTCACCCACGTGTCCATCCCGTTCACCTCGCGATAGAACTCGGGAACGCGGGCGATGAATTCGCGCGTGTCGTAGACCAGCGTCATGCCGGTGCGAGCGTCGGTCGCGCCGGGGGGATTCGACGCGCGCACCCAGTGCAGGTTGTCGGATTTCCCGTAGCGGGAGACGGGCCACTGGGGCGGCAGCCTAAAGGTCCAGACCTCCCCGGTGACCGTGCCGTTCGCGAGAGTGCCGCCATACAGGACGAAGCGATCGCGATTGTAGTCGTAGACGACGGCGTGGCCGGTGCGGGCGGCGGGGAGGAGCATCGCGGAGGAGGGGTCGGGGTGGACCTTGACCCAGTGGAGGGCGTTATCCTGCAACTGATAATCGCTAGTGTTGCGTGTCGTGCGCAGGCGGAGGCGCCAGATGTCGAGCAAATCCTGTCCCGCAGGGGCGTTGGTGAAGACGTAGGCGCCGTAGCTAGAGTCCCCGGGGGCGGAGAGATCGATGACGGGGCTTGCCATCGCGCCGGGGGAGCCGTCGTCGGGGTCGGCTTCGACCGTAAGATTTCGCCAGATCGGTTGCTCCGTGTTTAGTTTGAAATCGAGCTGCGAGACGGTACTCGACGGAGCACCTGAGGCTATGTGACCACCGAACACCAACATCGAGTGTCTCTCGGATGTCGTGTCGTAGACCGCTGCGTGGCCGGCGAGGAGTGGGCCCTCAGCGCCAAGATCGAAATCAATCTCTTGCCAAACACCGCCGCCGGAGGGAGCCGTAGCACCGCGCAGATTGAGCGTCCAAACATCGTTGAACGTCTGCGTGCCATCCTCGCCGCCGAACACGATGAGCCGCTGCTCCTGCGGGTCGTACACGGACGAGTGGTGCCACCGCGCCAGGGGCGCCGTGCCCGCGTCCGCAGTGATATTCCTCCACTGCCACTGCAGCGCGTCGTCGTCTCGCCAGAGTTCCCAGACATCATTGAGATACTGCGGCACGCCCTGCGCGTCGAGTCGGCGGCCGCCAAACACGATCATCCGACGCGGCCACGTCAGCCCGTTGGCCGACACTTCTACGGGCACAAATGTAGCGCTGTGCCCCTCGCGCGCGGAGGGCGGGGTGCCCGCGAGATTGACAAAGTCGTTGAGGCGCGCCGGCTTTTCCATCAGCGGGTACACGTTGTCCATGTCGCCATGCAAGCTCCCTGTGGCGTCGCGTCCGCCGAAACTCGGGAGGACCCAATACGACTCGCCGGCGCTCAGCAGCACCTCACCCGACCCCAGAGTGGTGCTCGTCGGATAGTATCGCGCAAATTGCATCGGGGGCTCCGGTTCCCATGTGCGCGCGACCGGGTCGTACTCCCACGCATCGCGGATGCCCAGTGTGTTGGTTTCATTGCCGCCGCTGACCAGGAGCTTGCCGTCGGCCAGGGCCGAGTGGCCGGCGCAGAAGATGTTGGTGCCGGGAAGCTCCCGGCGGAGCAAGTCTGTGTACGCGGGCAAGGTGGCGTATGGTTGGGTGCGCCAGATGTGGGTCACGGAACCGGACTCGGTGTCGTCCGGCCACCAGAGCACCTCACTCGTGTCGCTGGGGCCCCGCATCAAGGCCATGTGCACGGCCTGGTGATGCCATCCGTCTTGCACCGGATCATTCAACTCAGAGAGCGTTTCCCAGCCTCCTTGGGTGCGGCAATCGAGGCACGGGAACGTGACTGCGTGGGCAGTTGAGGCCGGTGCGGCGGTTAGGATGACGGTCGCGGTCAACATGGCCCCGGCACGAAGGGAAAGACGCGCGACGGTGGGACGAGTGGCAGGGGAGTTCATGCGCACCTCCAAGAGCGACGTGAAAAACGATACGGGGCAGTCGAAAATCGCCGGAGTGCGGATCTCATTCAATGCATGAGGTGTGCTGAGAATAGTCGCGAAAGCTGGGGTAGTGTCAAGTCACATGTGGATGGGCAGAGTAGGGCAGCCATGACTCGGCTTCGGGCTTGGTGTAGGATTAGGCTTGCCCACAGGGTTTCGACTCTGACTTGCGGACTTGGCCCCGTCGGTCCGAGCCGATTCGGCGTCAGGCCGCGAAAGGGGAACGCGTCGTGAAGAGCACAACGATCCGCAGTGCCGCGCTCCGGCTGTCGGGCGTCCTCGCCTTCGCCACCCTCTCGTCCGCGGGGGCCTCCTGCGTCGTCGCGCAACCGCGGCCCGACGACCTCCCGCTCACGTTTGCGCAGATGGACAGCCTCAACGACTGGCAGCGGGCACAGGCTCTCCTGCGGCAGGCGGACGGGGTGATCGGGGGCGAGCGTCCGTCCGTTCCCGCAGACGAGTCGCGCGCTGCGCCACTGGGTGACGTGTCGCTCCAGGCAGGCGGGCCGCTCGATGGCACCTGGGAACAGTTGAGCCCGATGGAACTCCCTCGACCCCGATACGGACACGTGGCGGTGGTCGACGAGACGCGACGCAGGATGTTGATCTTCGGCACCTACGCGGCCAATACAACTGATACCTGGTCCCTCGACATGTCCGGTCCGACCTATCGATGGACGAAGGTGCCGTAGAGGGACGACAGCGGGGCGTCGCCCGAGGTCGCCACCTTCGTCCATCG
>JBKJUD010000244.1:0-5487 GCA_046590735.1 Candidatus Eiseniibacteriota bacterium
CACGCCGGTTCCCCACCCCGATGAGTCGCGCAGCAGGCCGGTTCGCCGAACGCGTGGCGCTGGTCACCGGGGCGTCGTCGGGGATCGGGCGAGCGTGTGCGGAAGCCTTCGCGCGCGAGGGGGCGCACGTCGCGCTGCTCGCCCGCGACCGCGCCGGGCTCGAGGAGACGGCGCGACTCGTGCGCGCCGCGGGCGGCGAGGCGCTGGTGCTCCCGGCCGACATCGGCGATCGCGCCGCCACCACCGCGGCGGTGACGCAGGCGGCGGCAATGTGGCGGCGGCTCGACATCGTCGTGAACAACGCCGGCATCGGCCGCAAGGCGAACCTCGCCGACACCACCGACGCCGACATCGACGCGCTCGTCCGCACCAACCTGGTCGGCACGCTGACCGTGACGCGCGCGGCGCTGCCGGCACTGCGCATCTCGCGCGGGACGCTCGTGCTGGTGTCGTCGGTGGCCGGCCGGCGCGGCTTTCCGCACGCCGCGGTGTACTCGGCGACCAAGTTCGCGCTGGCCGGGCTGGCCGAAAGCCTGCGCGTCGAGTTGGCCCCCGCGGGCATTCGCACCGTGCTCATCTGCCCCGGACGCACCGACACCGCATTCTTCGTCAAGGCCGGCTTCCCGGAGGAGCACGGACCGGGCGGCCGCGCCTCGATGGCCACCCCGGCCGGGGTCGCCGCGCGCATCGTGCGCGCCACCGCCCGCGGCCAGCGCGAGGACATCCTCTCGCGCGGCGGCCATCTCATCGTCTGGCTGAACAAGCTGGCGCCCGCGCTCTGCGATCGGCTGATCGCGCGCCTGCCCCCGTAAGCACTCCCGAGGAAGGAGACTCCACCATCATGAGCCCCCGCGACCCGAGCACGCCCGTCGCCGCCGACATCGAGTGCGACAGCAACGCCGCCGCCGCGCAACCGCTGCGCATCGTGCGCGAGCCGGAGGTGCAGCTGGTCGCCCGCCAGGAATGGCTCGGCGATCCGGACATCCCATGGACCACCGACACCGCCGTCGCCGGCGAGACGCTCGTCGAATACGCCGGCCGGCACTGCTACATGTCCTTCAACAAGGGCCGCAAGACCAACGCCTCGTACATCACCCACCTGCTCGAAATGGGTCACGGCAGCGTGCTCGAGCACGCCGTGTACACGTTCCGCATCTGGGGTGTGAGCCGCACCTGCACGCACGAACTGGTACGGCACCGCGCCGGCTGGGCCTACTCGCAACTGTCGCAGCGCTACGTCGACGAATCCGAAGGCCGCTTCATCGAGCCCGACGACATCGCCGCCGATGAGACGCTGCACGGCATGTGGATGGCCGCGGTGGAGCCGACGCGGCAGGCATATCGCGATCTCTCGCAGAAGTTGTACGAGGCGCTCGGCACCATCGAGGACAAGACGCTGCGCCGCAAGATGGCGCGGCAGGCGGCGCGCTCGGTGCTGCCCAACGCGACCGAAACCAAGCTGGTGGTGACCGCGAACGCGCGCGCGCTGCGGCACTTCATCGAGATGCGCGCCAGCGAGGGCGCCGAGACCGAGATCCGCCGCCTGGCGGTGGCAGTGTTGCGGGTGATGCAACGCGAGGCGCCGAATCTCTTCGGCGACTACACGCTGCGCGAGTTGCCCGACGGGACGTTCGTCGCCGAGACGCCCTTCCGCAAGGTGTAGCGCCCGGCGCGGCTCACCCGAGCCGCGCGCGCAGCCGCCGCGCCGCCTCGATGAGCGCGAGCGCAGCGGGCGCCTCCGGGTAGTTGCCGACGAAGGGCATGCCGCGGTCGGTGCTGCGCGAGAGCCGCGGGTCGAAGGGCACGCGCGCCAGCAGCGGGATGCCGAGGTCCTTGAGCAACCGCCGCGCATCGCCGCCGTCGTCGAACAACGCGCCCACCTCCCCGCAGGCGAGGCACTGATAGCCGGCCATGTTCTCGATGAGACCCAGCATCTCGACCTGCACTTCCTGCGTCACCGCCAGCGCGCGCAGCGTGGCCAGCGCACCGACGTACGACGCCACCGAGACCAGCAGAACGCCGGCGAGCGGCGGCAGGATCTCGACGAGGTGTGGCAGACGCTCGGCCCCGGGCGGCAGATCGACGAGCAGGATGTCCAACTCGCCCCAGTCGGTGCGCTGCAGGATGCCGTGCAGGACGCGCGATTCGCTGGCGCTGCGGCGAATCCAGCTCGCCGGTCGCACCTGCGACGAGCGCTTCAGCGGGGCGCCGGGGTCCGGCGTCGGCGCGTCGGCGCCGATCAGGGCGATGCCGCGCTCGTCACGCGACGGGCGGACCCGGGCGCCGGGCGTCGCGGGCTCGCCGCGCACGTCCCCGAGCGCGCGCAGGACCGCGGGCGCGCTCACGTCGGCGTCGAGGATGCCCACCCGCGCGCCCTCGGCCGCCAGCGCCACCGCGAGATTGGCTACCAGCGTGCTCTTCCCCACCCCACCCTTGCCGCTGACCACCGGCACGATGGCGCGCACGCCCCGCAGGCCGGCGCGGATCGCGTCGAGGTCGAGGGCGGCGCGGCGCTCGCCGGCGGCCGCGGATTCCGATGCGCTCATCGACTGTCGGTCCTCCTGGATGTCGTCCCGCGCTTGACAGCGCCGCGCGCCGCGCAATTAATCGCCTGCATGACCGCACCCCCACTGCGCGCGGCGTATCTCGCGCACCTCCAGCAGCTCTACGGCCTCGGCCTCAAGGAACGCGAGAACGACTGCGCGACCTACGACCACTACCTTGGTGTGATGCAGCCGGGGCTCTCGCTGCGCGGCACGGTGGACGCGGTGCTCGAGGCCCAGCCGCGCGCGCGTCTCCTCGATATCGGCTGCGGCGACGCCGGGGCGCTGCGCGAGGTGGTGGCAGCATACGGCGACCGGGTGGACGCACACGGCTGCGATCTCGTTGTTTCGCCCGACACCGCGCCGGTGCACGTGCAAGGCGGCGACGCCGCCCGCCTGGCCTTCCCCGCCGACTGCGACCTCGTCGTCTCCTTCCGCGCGCTGCACGAGATCGGCCAGCTCGAGACGCTGGTGCCGAAAGTCGCGCGCGCCCTCGCCCGCGGCGGCGTCGCGTATCTCTCGGTGCGCATCGCGGAGTTTGCCGAAGGCCGGGTGGAGCCGCAGGGGTCGATCACGCCGCGCGACGTGCAGTGGATTCGCACGACCGCGGCGATGGGCCTGGTGGCGGGCGCCCGCCTGCGCGCCGTCGAGGTGACCGGCGTGGCCACCGTCTCGCTGCCGCTGGAACCGGGTGCGGCGCCCACCGAGCAGGAATTCGGCTACCTGCGCGGCGTGAACCTGTTCCTGGCCCGCGCGCTCTGAGAACGCCGGCTAGGCCCGCGGCGTTCCCGTCTCGTCGTACTCGGTGACCGGCAGGCCGAGCGCGCGCACGTCGGCGCCGATCTTGTCGCAGTCGCCGAGCACCAGCACGACGAGTCCGTCGGGCTGCAGGTAGGTCGCCGCGGCGCGCTGCGCGTCGGCGGATGTCACCGCGTGCACCTTGGCCTGGTAGCTGTGCAGGTAATCGGCGGGCAGTCCGTAGATCTCGCGGACGAGCAACTGGTTGGCGACATCGGAGGCGGTCTCGAGCGTCAGGGGAAAGACGCCGGCGAGGTAGTCGCGCGCGTACTGCAACTCGGGATCGGTGGCGCCCTCGGTGGCCATGCGGCGGATCTCGGCAAGGAACTCGGCGATCGCCGGCGCGGTCACCGCGGTATGCACCGCCGCGCCGGCGTTGAAGAACCCGCCCGCGCGGCGCAGATCGAAGCGCGACGAGGCGCCGTACGTATAGCTTTTGTCTTCGCGCAGGTTGAGCATGAGGCGCGAGTTGAAGCAGCCGCCGAGCACGGTGTTCATCACGTACATCGCGTGAAAGTCCGGGGTCGAGCGCGGCGGAGCGGCGTGGCCGAAGCGGACTTCGCTTTGCACCGCATCGGGACGGTGGACGAGATGGATGCGGGTTGGCCCGGCCACCGGCGGCGGCGGCGGCGGATCCGCCGGCGCGGCCTGGGATGCATCGCCGCTCCACTGGCCGAAGGCCGACTCGGCGAGGGCGCGCACGTCCTCGACGCGCACGTCGCCCACCACGGCGAGACAGGCGCGCGAAGGCTGGTGCAGCCGCGCGTGCGTGTCGCGCAGGCCATCCACCGTGAGCCGGTCGAGCGAGGCTTCGTTCCCGGCTTGCGGGACCCCGAAGCGGTGGCCGGTCGCGAGCATGCGCCCGAACAACAGCCCGGCGAAGGAGCCCGGCTCGAGCAGTTCCTGCTGGATCTCGGCGCGACGTTCCTCGCGGGCGCGCGTCCATTCGTCGTCGGGGAACGCGGGCTCCCGCGCCATCTCGGCGAACAGCGGCAGCACCTCGGGCAGCGTGGCGCTGAGCGCGCTGGCGGAGATGCGGCTGGCGTCCCAGCTCGCCCACGTCGCGACGCGCGCTCCCCACGACTCGAAGGCGTCGGCGATTTCATCGGAACTGTGGGTGCGCGTGCCTTCCTCGAGCAGCTGCACCGCGAATTGCGCGGCGCCCTCCTCGCCGGCGGCATCGCTGCCCGCGCCGGCGAGGAACACCAGCGACACCGAGGCCACCGGCAAGCGCGGGTTCTCGACCACCCGCACCTGCAGGCCGTTGCCGAGGGCGAAGGAGTGGATCTCCGGCAGCACCAGCGGCACCGGCGGCGGGGGAACGGGGGCGAGCGTGCGATCGAGTGTCGAGTGCATGGCCTAGCCGTCCTCGCCGTCTGTGGTGGGGCCGTCCCCGGGAACGAATGTCAGTTCGACGCGCGGCACGTCGCGCAACAGCGTCACCGCCTGGGTGCACAGCGCATCGGCGTCCACGGCGGCGTAGAGATCGGCCTCGCGGTTGATCAGCGAGGCGTCGTCGAAGAACGTCGCGAAGTGCGCGAGGTGATCGGCGCGCTCCTCGACCGTCTCGACATCGCGGACCAGCCGCGCGTAGGTGGACATCTGTGCGCGCTCCATCTCGGCGGCCTCGACGCCCTCGTCGATCAGCCGCGCGACCTCCGCGTCGATGGCGGCGGTGAGCTGCGCGCCGGTGACATCCGGCATCGCGGTGGCGCCCAGCACGAACAAGCCGGCGGCCTCCCCGGAGAGGTACCAGCTGAACACGTCCTGCGCCACCCGCTGCTGCCGCACCAGCGCGCGATACAGTCGCGAGCACCGGCCGTTGCCGAGCAGGTCCGCGAGCATGTCGACCGCGTACGCATCGGGCGAGCGCAACCGCGGCGCGTGATAGGCCAGGTACACCCGTGGCGCGGGCACGCGGTCCTCGCAGGTCTCGCGCAGGGTGGTGGCGAGCGGCGGCAGCGTCCACTCCCCCGGCGCCTTGCGCGGCCCGGCCGGCAACTGGCCGAAATAGCGGTCGACCAGCGTGCGCGCCGCGGCCGGGTCGAAGTCGCCGGCGATCACCAGCGCCGCAGAACGCGGCGCTGGTGATCGCCGGCGACTTCGACCCGGCCGCGGCGCGCACGCTGGTCGACCGCTATTTCGG
>JBKJUD010000247.1:0-8467 GCA_046590735.1 Candidatus Eiseniibacteriota bacterium
GGGGCGGCGTCTCACCGCAGTGCAGCCCAACCTGCGTGTGCTCTACATGAGCGGCTACACCGACGACCTCGTGGTGCGCCAGGGCGTGCTGCTGGAGCGCGAGCACTTCCTGCAGAAGCCCTTCACGCTCGACACACTCGTGCGCAAGGTGCGCGAGGTGCTCGACGCACCGGTCACGGGGCAAGAGGACGAAGGCGCGCGCGGCGCGGCGTAGCGGGCGCGGCGCTACTCCGCGAGCGCCGCGGCCATGCGCGGTAGCGAGACTTCGTAGCGATAGCTGACGCCCATGTGCCCGTCGTCGAACTCCAGGTGCTCGTGCGCGATGCCGCGGGCGGCCAGGCGCGCCGCCAGGATTCGCGTCCCCAGGTGCAGGTTGAATTCATCGCGCACGCCGCAGTCGAGGAAGATGTAGCGCAACGCGCGCACCGCCTCGAGATGCGTATCGAGCAGGGAGGCGGGATCGAACGCCTGCCAGCGTAGCCACACCTCCTCGCGCCACTCGCCGCTGGCGATGTCGAACGGCAGCGCGATGCCCAGCGGCTCGGCCGGATCCGGCGAGTAGCACGCGGCCATCGCCAGGATGTTGAGCACCTTGTGATGCTCGTTGGTCTTCTTCGGCGCCGCCTCGAACGCGTCCAGCCACGCCAGCACGCCGCCCGCCTTCTGCAAGCCATCGAGCGCGGCGGGCATGTCGGGGCGATAACAGTACTCGAAGTACACGTCGCCGCTGTGCGAGCCCATCGCGCCGAACACGTCGGCGTGCCGCATCCCCAAGCGCAGCGCGCCGAATCCCCCGCTCGACTTGCCGATCACCCCGCGGCCCTCGCGCGTGGCGAGGGTGCGGAAACGCGCGTCGATCGCCGGGATCAGTTCGTCGATCACATGGTCTTCATAGCGGCCGGTGGCGGAGGAGTTGACGTACTGCGAGCCGCCGAGCCGCGTGAAGCAGTCGGGGAAGACCACGATCGCCTCGCGCATCGCGCCGCTGGCCATCATCCGGTCGAGCCGCTCCGGCAGCGTGGGCGTGAACGACTCGACGTTGAGATACATCAGCGAGCGCCCGGTGAAGCCGGTGAGCACGTAGATCACCGGGTAGCGCGCCGTGGCCGACGCCGTGTAGCCCGCCGGCAGATACACCGGCACAGTGCGCGTCGCCGGGTCGCCGAGCGGGTTGCCGCGCAGCACGTCGCTGTCGAGGGACTCGACCTGGATGGTGCCGCGCGGCGTCACGCTTACTCGGCGAGCTGCAGAAGCGCGAACTCGTTGCCGTCCGGGTCCTCGAAGGCGACCATCGTGCCGAAGGGCAACACGGTCGCGCCCTGGGTGACCGTGACGCCGCGGGCGCGGAGTTCGGCCTCGGACTTCGCCGCGTCGGACGTGCCGATGAAGAAGCCGGTGGTCCCGCCGGTGCGGCGACCGTCGGGCGCGCAGTCATCCTTGTGGATGCCGATGTTGACGCCGTTGGCCATCTTGAACTCGGCCCAGCCGTTTGTCTCGTCAAGCGTCTCGACTTCGAGGCCGAGGGTGTCGCGATAGAACGCGATGGCCTTCGGGAAGTTGTCGACGTGCAGGGTGAGCAGGTTGACTTCCTTGAACAGTGCGCTGGCCATGGATCCCTCCTGTGCGGGTGCTGCCCGATTCTCGGCGGGCAGGATGACATTCTTGGAGCCGGCTCGCGACCGGGATTCCCGCACGCGCCGACAGGTCCACATGCTGCACGCGTGAGCACTGCTTGTAAAGCCTCGCTCCAGCACCAACGGACCGCCTCTCGCGAAGCGGTCCGTTGGTGTGAAGTGGCGGATCGGCTCCCCTCCAGCCTCTCCGCCGATCAGACGCGCCGGGCCTGCCACCACGTCGCGCCTGCACTGCGCCGGGGAGGCAATGCAGGGCGTGTGCCACGCTCGGTGCGTAGTCGCAGCGTATTGGTACGCAAGCAGGTGACTTCGTTTTGGACGATCGCGCAGAGGCGCGCCGTGTCGCTAGATCGACGACACACGGCGTTTTTCGTCAGCGCGCTGGCGACGTTTTCGCGGGCTGCTCCCGCGGTATGCGCGCGACGTAGTCCGCGCCGAAGGCCGCGACGAACGGCGGCGCATCGAGGTCGTGTCCGGCCAGTTCGGCGCGTCCGCCGAGGTGATCGTGGAGGAACGCCTCGCCCACCGCCCAGAACGACCGCCAGCTCGCGGGGTGATCGTAGTCGTGTCCTTCGTCGGCGTAGGTCAGGTAGATCGGCGGGTGTCCCAGCGCGCGCAGCACCTGGGCCAGCGTGTCGCTCTGCGCGCGGGGGACGATGGCGTCGAGCGCGCCGTGGGTGAGCAGCAGCGGCCGGGTCAGTGTCGCCGCGGCGTGCAACGGCGATTCGCGGCGCAGCAGCGCGCGGCCCGCCGGCGTATGCACGTTCCCGACGCGGCGCTGCCAGAGTTCGCCGTCGAAGTGCGGCAGCAGGCACTGCGCCTCGAGGTTCGACACCGGGTACAGCGCCAGCCCGCACGCGTAGCGCTCGCCGTGAAATGCAAGGCCGGCCAGCGTCGCGTAGCCGCCGTACGACCAGCCCCACAACCCCACGCGCCCGGGCGCGGCGATGCGGCGGGCCAGCGCGACATCGGCGATGTCGAGCAGGTCCTGCTGCATGCCGGTGCCCCACTGCTCATTGCCCGCCTCGAGGAATCGCTTGCCGAAGCCCAGCGCGCTGCGAAACTCGCAGCTGATGACCGCGTAGCCGCGGTTGGCGAGCAGCTGCAGGTTGCGGTTGGCATACCACGAGTTGAGCGTCAGGCCCACCCACGGGCCACCGTGGATGTAGAGCAGCGTCGGCAGCGGGCGGGTGGGAACGCCGTCGCGATCCGGGTCTGCCCACGACGGGAGGAACAGCGCGCAGGGCAGCATGACGCCGTCGCGGGCCCGCACCACGAACGGCCGCCGCGGCGCCAGCGGCGCGCGATCGAGCGCGGGGATGTCGGAGGCGATGCGGGTGAGCGTGTGCGGGGCGGGGCGATACAGGTAGTAGCGCGCGGGCCCGCCGGACCACGACCGCACGCACCACGTCGCGCCGTCCACGCTGCGCCCGACGAAGCCGACGTCGCCGCCGCTCTGTCGCTCGATGTCCTCGAAGATCGCCTGGACGCCGGGGTCGAGGAAGTGATGGCGCGTGGTGCCATACAGGTACTCCACTGCCTGCGGCTGACCGGTGTGCGGGTCGACGACGGCGCCGGTCCACAGGACATCGCACTGCGGATTCGCGTAGGCGATGCGCCAGTGGCCGTCGCGCACGCGCATCGCCTTCAATCGCGCGGTGTCGGAGCCGTCGGCGTCGACGAAGAACAGCTCGCTGCCGTCGGCGGCCATCGACACGACGCCCTCGAGGCCGCCGATGGCGCTGTTCTCGTCCTCGGCGTAGTCGGCGATGACCTCCCAGTCGCCGTTGCCGGAGACCGCGAGCAGCGTGTGCGAGCCCTGCGCGTTGGGCTTGGAGGCCGCGCGCACCACGAAATCGCCGTCGAGATACACCGCCTTGAAGTCGTTGAGCGGGTCGCGCAGGGTCACCTGGCCGGTGGCGGTGTCGAGCAGGTAGACACCGGCTGCGTGCGAGTCGCACGCGGCGACCAGCAGCGGCGCGATGTGGGGATACGTCAGCGAGGGCGTGAGCAGTTGCACCGTCGCGCAGTGCGAGAACGAGAGGTCGCGCGCGCCGGAATGGCCGGCGGGGATGTGGAGCACGCGCACCCCGGTGGAGTCGCGCACGGTGGCGACGACCGAATTGTCGTAGAGCCACTCGTACGATTCGGGGGCGGCGGGCAGGAGGATGCGGCGGCTGGCGGCCGGGTGGACGAGATCCTGGAGGATCAGATCGGCGGTGTGTGGCGGGCGGTAGGAGAAGATGGCGCCGTCGGGGCTGAGCTTGGCGTCGTCGATGGTCGAGGGCGCGAAGAGGTCGGCGCGGGGGATCAGCGCGGCGGGCGCGGCGGCGCGCGGCGGCGCGCGGCGCGGGCGTTTGGGGACCGCAGAGGCCGAGCTGGCCGTCGCGGCGAGGCCGACAGCCAGCAGCAGGGCCGCGCCGGGCCACAGACGCCATGAGACGGGGACACGCATGCAGGGGATCCATCCAGAAGTCGGTGGTAGAGGACGAGGCGGCGCAACGGGGGGATGACCTTCGCACTCTGCGGGGGGATTCGCCGGGCGTCAAGCGCGGGGTGGCGCGGGCGCGAGCACATCGGGTGACGGCGCGCGGCCGGCAGGCGGCGGCCCCGCGCGCCTTGACCGCGGTGCACGGGGCGGGCTACGGTCCGGGGTGACGCGCTGTACCCGCATCCTGTTTGCCGGTCCCGCATCCGGCGCACCGCGCGCCCGCCGTCTTTTCGTCCCCGCAGATTGGGAGTCCGCATTCCATGGAAGAGTCCACCCTGACCGCCGCCTCGCCGGCCGGTTCCGCGCCCGCGGGGCCCCCCGCGGTCATCCGTCTCGAGCGGGTCATCGCCGCCGCGTCCGCCGACATCTGGAAAGCCCTGCTCGACGCCGAGGACACCCGCTTGTGGTTCGGGGAGGTGCGCTGCGAGCCGCGCGCCGGCAGCCCGATCCGCATCGCGTGGGCCGATGGCGACTGCGCGTACGGCGAAGTCCTGGCCTGCGAGATCGAGTCGACGCTGTCGTACAGCTGGTCGTGGCACGGGATCGGCGCCGTGTCGGTGGTGACGTGGACGATGACGGCGGCGCCGGGTGGCGGCGTCCGCGTCGTGCTCACGCACGAACTCCCCGATGCGCTCGACAAGGCGGAGTACACCGCCGGCTGGCAGTACTTCCTCGGCCGGCTCGCGGACGTGTGCGAGGGCGAGGCGGTGCCGCAGCCGCGCCTGAGCGAGCCGCCCGCCGCCGTCGAGATGGCGATCGACCTGCCGGCGCTGCCGGAGCGCGTGTGGGAGATGCTGACCGATGAGACCGAGGTCGGACGCTGGTTCGCGCGCTGTCACCTCGAGCCGTGGCTCGGCGGCGAGGTGGCGTTCTTCGGCTACCGCACCGGGCGGCTGCTCGATCGCGGCGAAGTCACCGCGTGGGAACCCGCCGAGCGCTTGGCCTACACTTGGACCGAACCCGGCTGGCCCGCCGACACCGTGGTCGAGTGGACGCTGACCGCGCTGCCCGGCGGCGGCACGCGCCTGGCGGTGAGCCACGGCGGTTGGGGCAAGCTGCCGCTGGCACTCGCGCGCGGCGACCGCCCCGGCAAGACCGCCTGGCGCGACGCGCTCGCCGACCTGCGCGCGCTGCTCGCCGACGACGGCAAGATCCACAGCGACGGCTTCCGCCTCGTCCACGTCCTGCACGGCACGCCCGCCGAGGCGTGGAAGCTGCTGACCTCGACGCCACAGGTGCGCCGCTGGATCGGCATGCCGGACGAGGACGCGCCCACCGTCGCCTACGAGGCGACGCTCGGCGGCGAGGTGCGCCTCGAGAACGCCAACGGCGACGCGCTCATCGGCCGCGTCACGGTGTGCGAGCCCGGCACCCGCATCGTGTGGATGGTGCGCCCCGGCGGCATCGGGCCGGAATGCGTGTACACCTTCGAGCTGGCGCCCGAGACGCCCGGCTACCTGTTCGGCGTGCGCGTGACGTGTGTCGCACGCGGCTTCGAACTCGAACACGATCGCCACGCCGCGCAACGGCGCGCCGGCGTGTGGATGCATCAACTCCAGCAGCTTGCCCGCGGTGAGGACCCGACGCGCATCGAGCGCCGTCCGCCCGACCCGATCACGCTGACGCTCGACCTCGCCGCGCCCACCACGCGCGTCTTCGCCGCGTTGACGCGCGACGAGGAGATGCCCAACTGGCTGTGCGAAACCGCGGAGTTCAGCGCCGGCATGGGCGGGTCGTTCACGCTGCGCGCGCGCGCGCCGCAGGACCGCGAGGCGGTGGACGAGGGCCGCGTCACCGAGTTCCGTCCCGGCGAGCGCTTGGGCATGGCGTGGATGCGCGCCGGCGGCGGCTGGGGCGCGCCGGTGTCGATGACGTTCGACCTGCGCCCGATGAAGGGCGGCACGCGATTGCGCTTTCACGCCGAAGGCTGGGAGGCGCTGCCGCTGGAGTTGCGCGACGACGCACGCGCGGCCACCGCGATCCGCTGGCGCAAGGCGCTCGGCCTGCTGCGCGACGCCGTGCTCGACGAGACGGTGAAGCACGAACACGCGGTGATGCAGCGCTCCGCCCGCGCCGAGGAGCGCGCGCAGGATCCCGACGCGCGGCCCGCCTCGACGCCGGGGCGGTCGCGCGCGGGGCTGAGCGAGGACGTGCGCTACGGCGTGCCGGTGCCGTCGCGGCTGCCGTTCCGCGTCGAGGAAGACGAGGACGATCCCGACGGCATCAAGCCGCGGCGTTCCGCGGTGGGACACGCGCGGCCGCCGCGCGATCGCGATCGTCCGCGCGACGCCGATGGCGTGCGCGGCGAGCGGCCGCGTCCGGCGAAGAAGTCCGGGCCGCCGAAGTCCCGGAAGCCGGAAGTGACGCCGGGCACGCGCGGGATCGCGCGCGATCCGTCGCGATTGTGGAAGGAGAAGGCGCCCGAGGCGCCGGCGGCGCGCGGGGGTCCGCGGGCCGGTGGCACGCCGACGCGCGGCGGGAGTGGTCCGGCGCGAAGTGGCGGAGGCGCGGCGCGCGGGAGCGGCGCGGCGCGCGGGAGCGGCGCGGCACCGTCTCGCGGTGGCGGATCGCGCCCGGGCGGCGCGCCGTCCACACGTGGTGGCAGCCGACCTGCGCCGACGTCCTGGCCGTCATCGCGGCCGAGCGGTGGGTCGCGGCCTGGTGGTAGCGCACGGCCCAGTGGTGGATCACGCCCCAGCGGCGGCGGTTCGCGTCCGGCCCCCGCTCGCGCGAGCGGGTCGCGGCCTGCGGGTGGATATCCGAGTGCCGCGCCTCCCTCGCGGGGCGGCTCGCGTCCGGCAGCACCGGGCCGCCCGCCCGCGCGTCCCGCCGGGGCGAAGCAGAGCGCGCCACGTGGCGGTCCGCGTCCCGCGACGCCGCGCAACACCCGTGCCGGCGCCACCATCGGCGGGCGCAAGCCGAAGCCGCCGCGCGGCGGCGGCCGCTAGCGTTCGGTGAATGTGGAGTGGGTCTCTCCAACAGCACAGCACTGATGGGAATGACCGTCCGAAGGGAGGCGCAATGTCCAAAGACCTGACGCGATTGCTGGTCGTCGCTGGCTAGCGCGCGAGCAACCGCTCGTCGCCGGGCTTGGCGTAGTTCCAGTAATCCAGGCGCAGGTACTTCGCGAGGACGAAGCGCGAGCCGTCCGCGCGCCACATGCTCACCAGGGGATGCGGCGCGCGGGCATCGAACCAGAACTCGTCCTGCGTCTTCCCGGCGGTGACGCGCACGTGCAGCACGTCATCGTAATTGCCGGCCGGCACGGAGAGCGCCTCGCGCCCCAGGAACTCGATCGTCGCCTGTTCGACCTTCAGCGGCGTGAGGCGATTGGTCAGGCCCGACCCGATCACCGGCATCTTGTACGATCCGCGCCAGAACAGGTTCATGCCGCGCAGCCACAGCGGCATCGCGTCCATCATCACGGCGTCCGGCGTGACGACGAGCGAATCGACGGCATCGGCCTCGCCGTCCCAGTAGGAATGACCGCGGCGCACGAGCGTGTTGTCTCGCGGCAGCGTCTCCGCGAAGGTGAGGCCGCAACCGTCCTGCGAGCTGGTCACGAGTTTCAGCAACCGCCAGCCGTCGCGAGCGTAGAACGCCGACGACATCAGATGATGGCTGTACACGCCCGTCGGAATGTCGAAGAACAGGTTCATCTTGAGGACGCTTGCGGTGCGACCGGCGACCGGGCCCTTGTCGGACTTCACGCGCTGCGCGAGGTCCATGTCCTCCTTCACGACGATGGACGTCGCGCTGTAGGCGCGGGTGGCGCCTTCCTTGGGACCGGTGACATCGTACACGCAGACCTCGGCGCGACCGTCGTCCCACACGGGATCGCGCGGCCAGTCGGTGCGCTGGATCAGACGGCGGTCCGGCGAGTCGGCGGGTGCGCTGTCGGAGTCTGCGCAGGCGGGGAACGCGGTGACGGCAAGCAGCAGGACGGCGGCGAGGCGAAGCGTGCGTGGAATCATGGCGCGCAGCGTAGCACCGCGCGGCGCGGGCGGCCAGACGCGTGGCGCTACGAGGCGGAGTCGTCCGGCATGCGGACGGCGACCACGCGGCCGGTGGCGGTGACGACCTCGCCGGCGTGCAGCGTCGCGGTGAGCACGACCTTGCGCGCGCCGACCTCCTCGGCGCGCGCGCGGCAGACCAGCTCGACGCCCAGCGGTGTCGGTTTGAGAAACTTCACCTCGAGCATGCCGGTGACGAAACGCAGCGGCGGGTCGCCTTCGAGTACGCGGCCCTCGGCGCGCGCGGTCGCCGCGGCGGCGGTGCCGATGCAGTGGCAGTCGATGATCGACGCGATCAGCCCGCCGTAGACGATGCCGGGGAAGGCGCG
>JBKJUD010000422.1:0-4356 GCA_046590735.1 Candidatus Eiseniibacteriota bacterium
AGTCCGCCGGCGCCCAAGTCCTTGCAGCCGAACACGGCGCCCGTCTCCCACAACCCGGCGAAGGCGACCTTCATCGCCTCGGTCAGCACGCGCTTGAGGAACGGGTCGGGCACCTGCACGGCGCCGGAGGCGGCGAAACTGCCATCGAGTTCCGCCGAGGCGAACGACGCACCCCCGAGGCCCGTGGCGTCCGTGGCTTTGCCCACCAGCACCAGCACGTGGCCCCCGTCCGCGGCCGACGGCGGCACGCGGCTGTGCACGATGTGGTTCTCGCGCACCACGCCGAGCGCGACGACGTTCACCAGGCAGTTCGCGTCGTATCCGGCATCGAAGCCGAGATCGCCGCCCAGATTCGGCACGCCGAGCGCGTCGCCGTACAGCGCGATGCCGCGCGTCACGCCGCGTACGATCGCCCGCGTCTCCGCGGCGGCGGCGCCGCGCGGGTCGCCGAAGCGCAGCGCGTCGAGCACGCCGATGGTGTCCGCGCCCATGCAGTACACATCGCGCACGATGCCCCCGATGCCGGTCGCGGCGCCTTCCACGGGGAGCAACTGCGAGGGGTGATTGTGGCTCTCGTGCGCGAGTACCGCGCACAAGCGCACGCCGTCGATCTCGCCGCTGGTGCCCAGCGACACAATGCCGGCGTCCTCGCCGGGCCCGATCACCACGTGCGGCGCCTCGGTGGGCAGTGTCTTCAAGAGGTGGCGGCTGGAGCGGTACGAACAGTGCTCGCTCCACGCGACGTCGACGACGCGGATCTCCGCGGGCGACGGGTCGCGCCCGAGCACCTGGCGCAGGCGCGCGGCGTCCGCGGGCGCGAGCGTCGGCAAGGGGAACGCGGAGACGGCGGGGGCGGCGCTGGTCGGGCTCACGGGGTCTCCTCACGGGGGGATCCGAGCACGCGATCGAACAACTGCGGCACGTGCCGCAGATAGTAGGAGGGTTCGAACAGCACGGCGAGATCCGGCCGGGGGACCAAGGCCGTCACCGCCTCGTCGGCGGCCAGGCGCTCGAAGAAACTGCGCGGCGCCGCACCGCCGGGGCCATGCCCGCCGCGTTCGTAATCCCCCCACGCCTCGAGGGCGTGGCGCTGTACCACCGCGTACGCCGCCTCGCGCGTCATCCCCCGCTCCACCAGCCGCAGCAGGACGCGCTGCGAGTACACCAGTCCCCCGGTCAGCGCGAGGTTCGCGGCGACGCGCGCCGGGAAGATCTCGAGCCCGTCGAGCAGCTGGGTCATCTCGGCCAGCATGAAATCGGCGGTGAGGCACGCATCCGGGAAGATCACGCGTTCGACCGATGAATGCGAGATGTCGCGCTCGTGCCACAAGGCCTGATTCTCGAACGCCGCCATCGCGTAGGACCGCAGCAACCGCGCCAGCCCGCTGATGCGCTCGCTGTCGACGGGATTGCGTTTGTGCGGCATCGCCGACGAGCCCTTCTGGCCCGGCTTGAACGGCTCGGCCACCTCCAGCACCTCGGTGCGCTGCAGGTGCCGGATCTCCACGGCGATCTTCTCGAGCGTCCCCCCGAGGTTGGCGAGCGCGGCGAGCAGCGCCGCGTGGCGGTCGCGCTGCAGCACCTGCGTGGACACCGGCGCGGCGGTCAGCCCCAGCTTGCCCAGCGCCGCCGCTTCCATTTCCGGCTCGAGGTGCGCGCACGAGCCCACCGCGCCCGACATCTGGCCCACCGCGAGGTCCTCGAGCGCGGCGGTGAGTCGCCGCTCCTGGCGTCCGAGTTCTGCGTACCAGAGCAGCGGCTTGAGGCCGAACGAGGTCGGCTCGCCGTGAATGCCGTGCGAGCGGCCGATGGTGGGCAACTCGCGCAGTTCCTCGGCGCGCCGGCGGCACACCGCGCGCAGGCCCCGCACGCCATCGAGCAGAAGCCCGCCGGCCTCGCGCAACTGCAACGCCTGCGCTGTGTCGACGAGATCGGACGAGGTGATGCCGTAGTGGATCCAGCGCTTCTCGTCGCCGAGCCGTTCGCCGATTTGCGTGAGGAACGCGATGACGTCGTGATGCACCGTCTCCTCGATCGCCGCGATGCGCGCCGGATCGATCACCACGCCCGCGCGAATGGTCTCCGCCGCGCCGCGCGGCGCGACGCCGGCGTCCTCGAGCGCGGCGACCAGCGCCAGCTCGACCTCCAGCCAATGCGCGAAGCGCGTGTCCTCCGCGAAGACACGCGCCATCGCTGCCCGGCTGTAGCGCGGGATCATTTGTGTTGGGCCTCCGTGAGCACCATCGTGCGATCGGTGCGCCGTCCTTCGCGTTCCACCGCGAGCGTCATGCGGGAGTTGATCTGCGCGTCGAAGAACGCTTGGCGCGCCTCCTCGCTGGTCTTCACCTTCTTGCCGTTGATCGCGCGGATCACGTCGCCCGGCTGCAGGCCCGCGCGGTCCGCCGGACTGCCGTCCTCGACGGTGGTGACGAGCAGCCCCTCGGTGTCCTTGAGGCCGAGGCGCTGCACCCAGTACGGCTGCAGGTTGGCGAGGTCCTCCACGCTGAGACCGATCCACGGCGTCGGCACGTAGCCCTTGGTGGCGAGCTGGTCGATGACCTTGCGCGCGCGATCGATCGGAATCGCGAAGCCGATGCCGACCGAGCCGCCGCTCTGCGAGAAGATGAACGTGTTGACGCCGATCACCTCGCCGTTCGCGTTGACCAGCGGGCCGCCCGAGTTGCCGGGGTTGATCGCCGCGTCGGTCTGCACCATGTCCTTGTAGATCCCCTGCCCGCCGGAGGACTTCACCGTGCGGTGCACGGCGCTGATCACGCCCGCGGTCACCGTCGGTTGCGTGTCGGTGAGCAGATTGCCGAACGGGTTGCCGATGGCGATCGCCCACTCCCCCACGACCAGGTCCGCCGAGGTCCCGAGGGTCGCCTCGGGCAACTTCGTGCTGCCGGTGATCTGCAGCACGGCCAGGTCGTAGGTGGCGTCGCCGCCCACCAGCTTGGCGTCGAAACTGCGGCCATCGGTCAGCGTCACGCTGATGCGTTGCGCGTTCTCGACGACATGCTCGTTGGTCACCACGTAGCCCTTGCCCGCATCGATGATGAACCCCGAGCCGAGCACCGGGATCACCTCGCGCCGCTCCGGAAAGAACTGCCCCCAGAACTGGTCGACCAGCGGATCGCGGAACGGCGTGCTGGAGACGGTGCGCGTGACGCTGGCGCTGATGCTCACCACCGAGGGGCCGGCCTTCTCGGCGGCGCGCACGATCGAGGTGCGGCGCTCCTCGCCGATGCCGGCTTGGCTGATGGTGGTGCGCGGCGGTGACGCAGCGGCCACCACCTGCTCGAGGCCGGCCTGGATGTGGCGCCGTGCCGCGGCGCTCACCGCCACGCCACCGCTCACCACGCCGACCAGAAAGATCACGAGCGAGACGATGCCCGCGCCACGTCCGCGGAATCCCGCTGGGTGCATGCTGCGTCCTCCTCGGGGCCCGTCCATCGGTCCGGTCAGGCCTGGGCTTTTTGCTTCTCGTGGTCGGCGAGGAACTTCGCCAGGCCGCTGTCGGTGAGGGGGTGCGTGAGCAACTGTTCGATCACCGAGTAGGGCATCGTGCAGATGTCGGCGCCGGCCTTGGCGGCCTCGACGACGTGCAGCGGCCCGCGCACGCTGGCGACGAGGATCTCGGTATCGAAGCCGTAGTTGTCGAAGATGGTGACGAGATCGCGGATCAGGTCCATGCCGGAGTGCGCGATGTCATCGAGACGGCCGACGAAGGGGCTCACGAAGGTCGCGCCGGCCTTGGCGGCGATCAGCGCCTGCGGGGCGGTGAACACCAGCGTGACGTTGGTGCGGATGCCCTCGTCGGTGAGTTGGCGCACCGCGACGATGCCGTCCTTGATGCACGGCACCTTCACCACGATGTTGGGATGCATCGCCGCGAGCACCCGACCCTGCGTGAGGATGCCCTCGGTGTCGGTGGCGGTGACCTCGTAGCTCACCGGGCCGTCGACGATGTTGCAGATCTCGAGCACCACCGCGTCGTTGTCGCCGTCTTCCTTGGCGAGCAGGCTCGGGTTGGTGGTCACGCCGTCCAGGACGCCCAAGGCGGCCGCCGCGCGGACTTCCTTCGGACTTCCGGTGTCGATGAAAAACTTCATGCACCCTCCTTGCGATTGGCGCGTTCGTCCGGTGAGCGGCGCACCGGCCCGGTCTCGAACACCGCGCTCTCCGGCGCGTAGCTCACCTGCATCAGGCACAGCCCGTGCGCGGGCGCCGCGGCCCCCGCATCGGACCGATCGGCACCCTCGAGCAGCCGCGCCAGGTCGCCCGGTGCACGGCGTCCGCGCCCGATCTCGACCAGTGTGCCCGCGATGGTGCGCACCATACCACGGAGAAACCGGT
>JBKJUD010000459.1:0-3493 GCA_046590735.1 Candidatus Eiseniibacteriota bacterium
CTGGAGAACGGATTCCGGCTGGCGCAGGCCGAGGCAGAGGCCTCGTTCGGCAATGGCTCCGTCTATCTCGAGAAGTTGATCGTCAAGCCGCGGCACATCGAGATCCAGTTGCTCGGCGACATGTACGGCAACCTCGTGCATCTCTTCGAGCGCGAGTGCTCGATCCAGCGGCGGCACCAGAAGCTGATCGAGGAGGCGCCCAGTCCCGCGCTGACGCCGGAACTGCGGGAGCAGATGGGCGAGGTGGCGGTGCGCGGCGCGAAGAGCATCGGCTACCGCGGCGCCGGGACGGTGGAGTTCCTCGTCGACGCCGAGCGCAACTTCTACTTCATGGAAATGAATACGCGTATCCAGGTGGAGCACCCGGTGACCGAGTTGGTGACCGGGATCGACTTGGTGAAGGAACAGATCCGCGTGGCCGCCGGCGAGAAGCTGCCGTTCACGCAGGAGGACATCGTGCTGCGTGGGCACGCCATCGAGTGCCGGATCAACGCGGAGAATCCCGACAAGGATTTCCAGCCCTCGCCAGGCAAGCTGACCTTCATCCACAAGCCCGGCGGCCCGGGCGTGCGGGTCGACAGCCACATCTACATGGGCTACACGATCCCGCCCTACTACGACTCGATGATGGCCAAGCTGATCGTGTTCGACCGCACCCGGCCCGAGGCGATCCGCCGCATGCGCCGCGCGCTGGGCGAATACCTGATCGAGGGTGTCGACACCACCATCCCGTTCCACATCAAGGTGATGGACGACGCGCGCTTCCAGAGCGGCGACATCGACACCTCGTTCCTCGACACCTTCGGCAAGCCGGAACACGCGCTCACGCCGGACCCGGTGGCCGCGACATGAGCGACGTGCGCAGCGCCGCAGCCCAGTTCGATGTCGACTTCTTCGTGGTGCCCAGCGAGGCGACCGATGCGGCCATCCGCGACCGGCGGGTGGTGACCATCGACGTGCTGCGCGCCTGCACCACCATCTGCACCGCCTTCGAGCACGGCGCCGAGAAGGTCATTCCCGCCGAGAGCCCGGTGGCCGCCAAGAACCTGCGCGCCACCCTCGGCGACCACGCGCTGCTGTGTGGCGAGCGCGAGGGCAACATGGTCAGCGGCTTCGACCTGGGCAACTCGCCCGCGGAGTACACGCGGGAGGTCGTCGGCGGCAAGACGCTGGTGATGTCGACCACCAACGGCTCGAAGGTGCTGGCCAAGAGCGAGGCGGCGCGCGAGGTGCTGGTGTGTTCGTTCATCAACGTCACCGCGGTGGCCGAGTACGTGGCCGCGCGCGAGGGATCGGTGGCCGTCATCCTGTCCGGCCAGGTCGGCCGCTTCTCGATGGAGGACGCGGTGTGCGGCGGCATGCTGGTGCTCGCGCTGCACGCGCTGCGTCCCGACCGCTCGCTCTGCGATGCGGCACGCGCCGCGATGCTGCTGGCCGACGCCCACGCCGGCGACGTGCTTGGCATGCTGCGCGAGTCGAGCCATGGCCGCTACCTTGAGTCGATCGGGTTCGGCGACGACCTCGTCGCCTGCGCGCAGGTGGACGCGCTCCGGCTGGTGCCGGTCAGCCGCGAAGGACGCATCACCCTCGATGCGTGACGCGCTGCTCGTCCTCGAAGACGGGCGCCGCTTCCAGGCCCGGCGGTTCGGAGCCACCTCCGACACCGGCGGGGAAGTCGTCTTCAACACCTCGATGTCGGGCTACCAGGAAATCCTCAGCGACCCCTCCTATGCCGGCCAGATTGTCGTCTTCACCGCCCCGCAGATCGGCAACTACGGCATGGCCCCCGAGGACGAGGAGTCCCGGCGGCTGTTCCTCGCCGGGATCGTGGTGAAGGAAGCCAGCCGCGTGGCCTCGAACTGGCGGCAGCGCGGCACCCTCGACGATGCGCTGCTGCAGCACGGCATCCCCGGCCTCTGCGAGGTCGACACCCGCGCGCTGGTGCGGCACCTGCGCGATCACGGCGCGATGCGCGGCGTCGTGGTAGCGCACGACGCGAGCGACGCGGACATTGCCGCGCGCCTCGCCGCGACTTCCTCGATGACCGGCGCGGCGCTCGCGCCGACGGTCTGCGCCGATGCGTCCTACACGTGGACGGCGCGCAATCTCCCGTGGGTGCGCGCCGGGGCATGGCGCGAGACGGTTCAGCGTCCGCACGTGGTGGTGTGTGACTACGGCGTGAAGTGGAGCATCCTGCGGCGCCTCGCGGATCTCGGGTGCGACGTGACCGTCGTCACCGCAGACGCGACCGCATCGGACATCCTCGCGCTCGCGCCGCAGGGCGTTGTGCTGTCCAACGGACCCGGGGACCCCGAGCCGCTGGAGGCGCAGGTGGCGACCGTGCGCGGCCTGCTGGGCCGCGTGCCGGTGTTCGGGATCTGCCTGGGCCACCAGTTGCTCGGCCTCGCCGCCGGGGGCCGCACCTTCAAGCTGAAATTCGGTCACCGCGGCGCCAATCACCCGGTGATGGACCTGGCGACGCGCGCGGTCTCGATCACGTCGCACAACCACGGATTCGCGGTCGATCCCGAGTCGCTGCCGGCCTCGCGCGCCGAGGTCACGCACGTCAACCTGTACGACGGCACCTGCGAGGGCCTGGTGCTGCGTGATGTCCCCGCCTTCAGCGTCCAGTTCCATCCCGAGGGCGCCCCCGGCCCGCACGATGCGGTGCCGCTGTTCGAGCGCTTCCGCGCGCTGATGGCGACGACGGGCGCCGCCTGAGATGCCACGCCGCCCCGAACTCCAGCGCGTCCTGCTGATCGGCTCCGGGCCGATCGTCATTGGGCAGGCTTGCGAGTTCGACTACTCCGGCACACAGGCGCTCAAGGCGCTGACCGCCGAGGGCGTCGAGGTGGTGCTAGTGAATTCCAACCCCGCCACCGTGATGACCGATCCCGCGCTGTGCGAGCGCACCTACATCGAGCCGCTCACGCCGGAGTACCTGCAGGAAGTCGTGCGCCGCGAGCGCCCTGACGCCGTGCTCCCCACGGTCGGCGGCCAGACGGCGCTCAACGCCACGCTCGCCCTGCATGATGCCGGCGTTTGGCAGCGCTACGGCGTCGAGGTGATTGGCGCATCGGTGGAGGCGATCCGCGTCGCCGAGGACCGCGAGGCGTTCAAGCGCGCGATGGAGGAGATCGGGCTGGACTCGCCGCGCAGCCACGCGGTGCACGAACTGGGCGAGGCGCTCGCCGCGGCGCAGCGGCTCGGATATCCGGTCATCATCCGGCCGTCGTTCACGCTTGGCGGCTCGGGCGGCGGCATCGCGTGGAACGCGGAGGAGTGCGCGACGATCGCCCGCCGCGGTCTTGATCTGTCGCCCACGGGGGAAGTGCTGGTCGAGGAATCGCTGCTCGGCTGGAAGGAGTTCGAGCTCGAGGTGATGCGCGACACGCGCGACAACGTCGTCATCGTCTGCTCGATCGAGAACTTCGACCCGATGGGCGTGCACACTGGCGACAGCATCACGGTGGCGCCAGCGCAAACTTTGACC
>JBKJUD010000462.1:0-2847 GCA_046590735.1 Candidatus Eiseniibacteriota bacterium
CTGGAGAACGGATTCCGGCTGGCGCAGGCCGAGGCAGAGGCCTCGTTCGGCAATGGCTCCGTCTATCTCGAGAAGTTGATCGTCAAGCCGCGGCACATCGAGATCCAGTTGCTCGGCCACCTCCAGTGCGTCCTCCACCGAGGCCAGCGGGCCGTCGCTGCCGGGGATGACCGGCACGCCGACCTTGCGCATGGTGTCCTTCGCCACCGACTTGTCGCCCATCAGCCGGATGTGCTCGGCCGTCGGGCCGATGAACGCGATCTTGCAGCCCTCGAGCACCTCGGCGAAGTGCGGGTCCTCGGCGAGGAAGCCGTAGCCGGGATGCACCGCCTCGGCGCCGGTGATCTCGGCGGCGGAGATGATGCGCGGGATGTTCCGGTAGCTCTGGTTCGAGGGCGGCGGGCCGATGCAGACGGCTTCGTCCGCCAGTCGGACGTGCAGCGCCTCACGGTCCGCGGTGGAATACACGGCGACCGTCTCGATGCCCATTTCCTGGCACGCGCGGATGACGCGCAGGGCGATTTCACCACGGTTGGCAACGAGGATCTTCTTGAACATGGGTCCTATCCGGTGGGCGGCTCGCGCCGCAGGGAGCGGGCCGGGCGGGGCGCGCTGGGCGCCGCCTCCGGTCCGGCGCCGGTCTGGACGGTCTTCCACGTCGTGTCCGACGCGCCGGCGACGCCGGAGACGTGGAGCTGGAATTCGTGCGGGATGCTGGCGTGCCGCAGCGCCTCGTCGAGCGTGATCAGCTCCTCGCGATAGAGCTTCATCAACGACTGGTCGAAGGTCTGCATGCCGTATTGCGCCACGCCCTCGGCGATCGCCTGCGGGATCGACCCCGTCTTGCGCGGGTCCATCAGCGCTTCCTTGATGGTGCCGGTGCTCACCATGATTTCCACCGCCGGCACGCGTCCCTTGCCGTCGGCGCGGCGCACCAGGCGCTGCGCGATCGCCGCCTGCAGCGTCCCGGCCAGCATGACGCGCACCTGCTCGTGCTGGTGGGGCGGATAGAACGACAGGATGCGGTTGACCGTCTGCGTCGCGTCGGCAGTGTGCAGCGTGGTCATCACCAGGCGGCCGGTGTCGGCGGCGGTGAGCGCGACGTTCATCGCGTCGGCGTCGCGGATCTCGCCGATGAAGATGACATCGGGGTCTTGCCGCAGGATGTGCACGAGACCCTGGTGGAAGCTCTCGGTGTCGATTCCCACCTCGCGCTGCGTGATGAAGGCGACGCGATCCTGGTGCACGTACTCCACCGGGTCCTCGATCGAGATGATCTTGCGCGGGGCGGTGTCGTTGATCGCGCTGATCATCGACGCCAGCGTGGTGGACTTGCCACTGCCCACCGCACCGGTGACGAGGATGAGCCCGCGTGGGCGGAAGGCGAGTTCCTCGATCAGCGGCGGCAACTGCAGTTGCTGGATCGACGGGATCTCGCGCCGCACGTGGCGGAACGCCAGCGACAGCGCGCCGCGCTGCTTGTAGACATTCGCGCGGAAGCGTTCGCCGCCCTTGGTGGGATGGTTCAGCGTGAAGGCGAAGTCGACGCCGCGGGTGTCCTCGAACGCGGCGCGCTGGCGCGGCGACAGCAGCGTGTCGACGACCTGCTGCACCGAAGATTCGTCAGGCACCGCGGACTCGAGTCGCACCAGGTCGCCGTCGATGCGGAAGGCCACCGGCACGCCGGCCTTGAGGTGGACATCGGAAGCGCCGCGCTCGATCGCCTCCGCCAGCAGCGCGTGGATCAGCACGGCATCAGGCCGAGGTGTCGATGAGGAACAGCGGCTGGCCGAACTCGACCGGGGAGGCGTTCGCCACGAGGATCCGGACCACCCGTCCCCGCAGGTCGGACTCGATCTCGTTCATCAGTTTCATCGCCTCGATGATGCAGACCGTCTGGCCCGCCTCCACCAGCTTGCCTTCCTCGACGTAGAACTCCGCGTCGGGGGCCGGCGAGCGATAGAACGTCCCCACCATCGGCGAGGTGATCGGCACCAGGTGCGAGGTGTCCTCCACCGCGGGCGCAGCCGGTGCGGCGGCGGCAGCCGGCAGTGCGGCGGCCGCGGCTTGCGGGGGCGCCATCATCTGCATCGGCTGCATCATCGTGCCGGCGGCCGTCTTGGTGATGCGGATGCTGTTGAACTTCTCGCGAACCTCGAGCTCGGCGATGTCAGCCTCACTCACCAGTTCGATCAAGCGGCGGATCTGGTCGAGGCGCATCAGCCCCTCCCGACTCGTTCGAGGTAGCGCCCCGTGCGCGTGTCGACCTTCAGCGTGTCGCCCACTTCCAGAAACAACGGCACCATCACCGAGGCGCCCGACTCCAGCGTCGCCGGCTTGGTGGCGCCCTGCGCGGTGTCGCCGCGGAATCCCGGGTCGGTCTGCGCGATCTTCTGCTCGACGAAATTCGGCAGTTCCAGCGTGATCGGCTTGTCCTCGATGCAGCCCATCGCCAGCTGGATCCCCTCGAGCAGGAACTTGCGCGAGTCGCCGAGCAGCCCTGCGGAGACCAGCACCTGGTCGTAGGTGTCGTTGTCCATCACCACCAGGTTGTCGCCCTCGGCGTAGATGTACTGGACGTTGCGGGTTTCCATGCGCAATTCGGTGATCTTCTCGCCCGAGCGAAAGGTCCGGTCGATGACGGCGCCGCTCTTGACGTTCCGCAGCTTGGTGCGCACGAACGCGCCGCCCTTGCCGGGCTTGACGTGCTGGAACTCGACGATGGTGAAGAGCACGCCTTCGTGGTCGATCGTCATCCCATTGCGGAAATCTGCTGTCGAAGCCATGCGGTGCCCAGTCTCCCCCGTGGTACGGCGCGGCGCGCGAACGCGCCGGGCGATTACGTGT
>JBKJUD010000155.1:0-2762 GCA_046590735.1 Candidatus Eiseniibacteriota bacterium
CTCGCCGGCCACTACGGCACCGATGTCGTGTTCGACGCGGCGCCCTCGCCCACCGCCTACGCCGCGCTGTACGGGCTCGGGATCTACAAGTCCACCGACCTCGGCGCGACGTGGACCAACATCTACACACCGCCGCCGAACACCGTCGGGCGGATCAACCTCGCGGCCGCGCCCTCGGCCCCCGGCACCGTCTACGCGAGTTGCGTACACCTCACCACCTACGGCCTGTACGCGCTGTATCGCAGCCTCGACTTCGGCGCCACCTGGACGACGCTCACCGTCCCCGACTATCTCACCGGCAAGGCGAACAACGGGCAGGGTTTCTACGACAACGCGATCGTCGTGCACCCGACGTCTTCCAATACCGTGGTGGTCGGCGGCAGCGATCCGGGCTCGAGCGCCAACGCCGTGCTGGTCACGACCGATGGCGGCGTGTCGTGGGCCGGCCGCGCGATCGGCGTCGACGGCGGACGGCTGCATCCCGATCATCACGCGCTCGCCTTCGATCCCTCCGGCGTGCTGTGGGACGCGAACGATGGCGGCGTGTGGCGCAGCAGCGACACCGGGCTGCATTGGACGAATTGCAACGCGACCCTGGGCATCACGCAGTTCTACACCCTCGCGCTGCATCCCTCCGACGGCAGCGTGATGATGGGCGGCACGCAGGACAACGGCACGCTGGCGATCGGCCCGGGCACCGGGTGGACGCAGATCATCACCGGCGATGGCGGCCCCTGCTTCTACGATCCGCTCGCGCCGGCGACGTTCTACACGACGTACATCCAGATGCGCGGGATGCTCAAGTGGGTGCCGAATCTCTCCCCGGTCGACATCACCGGCGGCGCGGCGCACGACTGGAACGGCGACCTCGCCGACTGGGCCAACGGACCGTTCGCGGCGGATCCCAATGCGGCGACGACGTTCTACGCCGGCACCAACCGGCTGTGGGTGAGCGGCAGCGGCGGGGCGAGCTGGTCGGCGGTGTCGAGCTCGCTCGCCCGCACGCCGACCGGCACGCTGCGCTCGATCGGGTTCGGGATCGGCGCGCCGCGCGCGCTGTACGTCGGCAGCAGCGACGGCAAGTTCGTCACTACCACCGACACCAGTTCGGTGATCTGGGATCGCAGCGCCGGCCTGCCCACCCGGCCGATTCCCGACATCCTCGTCTTCCCCAGCGACTGGCGGTCCCTCTACGTCTGCGCCGACACCACCGCCGGCGCGCGCGTGTTCAACACCTCCACCGACGGCCGCGTGTGGGTCAACGTCACCGGCGACCTGCCCAGCGGCCTGCGCGCGATGTCGCTGGCGGCGGATTTCCGCGTGTCGCCCCCGACGCTGTTCCTGGGCACCGATCACGGCGTGTACTTCTCGACGAACGGCGGCGCGCACTGGGCGGTGACCTCACTCGCGTCGCTCGCGGTGTACGACCTCGCGGTCGACACCGGGCACAACCTGCTCGTCGCCGCCACACACGGCCGCGGGATGTGGGCGCTGCCGCTGGGCATCACGTCGGCGCCGCCGCCCGGGGAGGTTGCCGGTGGCGGCGCGCCGGGCCTGCTGCGCCTGCGCGCGCCCCTCGCTGGCAGCGATGCGGTGCGCTTCACGCTGGCGCGCGACGCGCCGGTGCGCGCCGAGGTGTTCGCGGTGAACGGGCGGTGCGTGGCGCGCGCCGCGTGGGGGTCGCTGTCCGCGGGCGATCACACCTGGCGATGGACTGCCGCCGCGGGCGTCTACCGCGTGCGCGTCCGGGCCGGCGCGGAGCAGCGCGAGGTGTGGGACGTGCGGCTGCGGTGAGCATCCGGCGGACCCGCGCGGTCACCGCTCAGAAGCGGCTGATCCAGGTCAGCTCGACGCCGCGGAACGACGGCACCAGGTAGCAGCTGCCCGCGGTGCAGGCCGTGCCGCCCCGCCGTTCTCCGGCGAACGCGCGCAGGTCCGTGCGGGGACTAAGCGTGGCCGAGCCGGTCACGCCGAGCACGGTGCGCGCCGCGGTCTCCACCGGCACCGTATCGGCGCGATCGGTGAAGGCGGGATCGTCGGAGTGCTCGACCACCAGGCCAAGGCTCGCGCGCCCGCTCCACGACGCCGCGAGCGACAGATAGAGATCCGCGTAGCGCGTTTCCGGCCCGATGACCCCTTGGCGCCGGCTGGTGGCGCGTTCGGCCTCGGCGGTCCAGGCCAGCGGCAGCATGTCGTAGCTGGCCGTGCCGCCCCACGTAGTATGACGCTCGCCGAGCAGGTCGTCGCGCTGGCGGTCGCCGAACAGCGTGCCGCTCAGGCGGCTGCCGCCCGCGGCGCCCAGCGCCACCTCGCCGTAGCGCTCGTCGAACAACAGCGCCCGCTCGCGGCCGCCTCCGGCGCTGACGTGGCCCAAGGCCTGGCTCCAGTTGGCGAGCACTGTCACAGTGTGCGTGGCGGCGAGCGAGACTTCGGACTGGAAGCCTGTTTCATCGTTCGCCTCGAGCACGTGGGTCGCACGATTGAGCAACGCCGCGGTGTGCTGGCGGACCAGCGACGGCGGATCGTTCACGCCCAGCCGGAAGTCACGATAGCTCTTGGCCTCCAGCGACGCGGTCAGCGGGCCGCGCACCACCGCGGTGCTGGCGTAGAGCGCATGCGGCACCGCGCGCGACGTCGAGAGCGACCACCACTCGCCGAACTGCCGTCCGCGCGCCGCGTACTCGGCGTAGAGCGTCCACTGCCCGGCGCCGCGTCCCACGGCGGCGAGCGGATCGAGATCGACGAAGCCGGACACCGCCTCG
>JBKJUD010000170.1:0-3140 GCA_046590735.1 Candidatus Eiseniibacteriota bacterium
CGGGCCTCGACCCGCGCCCGCCGCCGCTGCGCAAAACGGCCGCTCTCGCGCAGGAAGGCGGCGTGCTGCTCGATCGCCTCCCACACCTCGCCGACGCCGTCGGCGCTGGTCGCCACCGAGCGCACGACCGGCGGGCGCCACGCCGCGTCGTGCCGGATGCGCAGCGTCAAGGTCGTCTCGATGTCGGCGCACAGGTGCTCGGCGCCGGGGCGGTCGGCCTTGTTGACGACGAAGATATCGGCAATTTCCATCAGGCCCGCCTTCATCGTCTGCACGCCGTCGCCGGATTCCGGGACCAGCACGACCAGCGTGGTATCGGCGGCGTGCATCACGTCGATCTCGGATTGGCCGACGCCGACGGTCTCGATCAGCACGCGCTGGCGGCCGGCGGCCTCGAGGATGTCGGCGGCTTCCTCGGTGGCGCGGGCCAGGCCGCCCATCGAGCCGCGGGTGGCCATCGAGCGGATGAACACGCCGGTGTCGAGGGCGAATTCCTGCATGCGGACGCGGTCGCCCAGCAGCGCCCCGCCCGTGAATGGGCTGGTGGGATCGACGGCGAGGATGCCCACCTGCTCGCCGGCCGCGCGGGCGCGGCGGGTGATGGCGGTGGTCAGGGTGCTCTTCCCGGCGCCGGGCGGCCCGGTGATGCCAATCCGCAGGGCGCCACCCAGATGTCCGTGCAGGTCATCGAGGACCGTGCGGGCGCGCGGGTCGCCGTTCTCGACGGCGGAAATGGCGCGGGCGGTCATCCGGCGATTCGACGCGAGGACGCCCTCGACGATCTCTCGTACCCAGTCCAGGGGTCGTCTCCTTGGCTCGTATGCGGGCGCTGTCCCCGCGGTGGGGACGGTGCGGTGCGCGGCCCGGTAGGCCGGCCGGGCAGTCTAGCACTTCGTGACGTAGCGCAGGGAGCCCCACCCGGCGGCGACCGTGGCCTGATGCAGCAGCTCTTCCACTCGCATCGGGAGCGCGCCGGGGGGACCGGGCGGTTGACCCCCCGGCGGCTTCTCGCTACGCTCCCGGCATGGCAACCTTCTTGAACCGTCCACACCCGCCCGCGACCGACAAGCCGGTCCGCAACAGCTACGACCCGGCCACCCCCGACACCCTGTGCGAGTTCATGCTCGAGCACTGGGGCGAGCGCCCGCCTCATCCAGACGCCGGGCCGCTGCGCCACCTGCCGAACTTCGTGGCCCGCCGCCGCAAGCTCTCCGCGATGTTCCCCGGCGAGACGCTGGTCGTCGCCACCGGGCATCCGAAGGTGCGCGCCAACGACACGCACTATCCCTTCCGCGCCGGCAGTGACTTCTTCTATCTCTCCGGCAACATGGAGCCCGACTGCGTGTTGGTGATGTGCCCCACCGTGGACGGGCATGCGAGCACGCTGTTCGTCGAGCCCTCCGGCCGAACCGATCCGTCCTTCTTCACCGACCGGGTGCGCGGCGAGTTCTGGGCCGGCCCGCGCCTGGGCGTCGAGGCCAGCGCGGCGCGCTACGGTATGGACGAGTGCCGCTCGATGCGCGAACTCGAGGGCTACCTGGGCACGCTCGCCGGCCGTGCCGGCGACAAGCTGCGCGTGCTGCGCGGCTTCAGCGATGCCGTCGACCAAGCGCTGCCGGGCGGCGGCGACCACGCGGCGTTCGCCGTCGCGCTGTCGGAAATGCGCCTGCTCAAGGATACGGTGGAGATCGACGAGTTGCAGCGCGCCGTGGACAGCACGCAGCGCGGCTTCGAGGACGTCATCGCCGCACTCCCGTCTGCGCCCACCGAGCGCTACATCGAGGGCATCTTCGCCCTGCGCGCCCGCACCGACGGCAACGACGTCGGCTATGGCAGCATCGTGGCCAGCGGGGCGCATGCCTGCATCCTGCACTGGACGCGCAACGACGGCATCCTCAACCCGGGCGAATTGCTGCTGCTGGACGCCGGCGTCGAGGGCCGCGCGCTTTACACCGCCGACATCACGCGCACGCTGCCCATCAGCGGCCGCTTCAGCGCGCCGCAGCGCGCCATCTACGACCTGGTGTACGCGGCGCAGGAGGCGGCGATCCAGGCGGTGAAGCCGGGCGCGGACTACCTGGAACCCAATCGCGTGGCGATGGCCATCCTGGCGCAGGGGCTGCACGACCTCGGCATCCTGCAGGTGAGCGTCGAGGAGGCGCTGCGGGAGGACCAGCAGCTCTATCGCCGCTACTCGCTGCACAACGTCAGCCACATGCTGGGGATCGACGTGCACGACTGCGCCCGCGCCCGCGAGCAGGAGTACAAGCTGGGGACACTGACTCCGGGCATGGTTCTCACCGTCGAGCCGGGCCTGTACTTCCAGCCCGATGACCTGACGGTGCCCGCGCAATACCGCGGCATCGGCGTGCGGATAGAGGACGACGTCCTGGTCACCGAGACCGGCTTCCGCAACCTGTCGGCGGCAATTCCGCGGACGGCCGAGGACGTGGAGCGGTGGATCGCCGGCATCCAGAGCTAGACCGGGCCACGGGCCCCTCGACGCCACCGGGGACGTAATCAGCGGAGCGGAACCGGAACTCGGCGCCGCTTTCCGCGCTTTTGTCGGTCGACACCTGCCGTGCCGCTCTGCCATTGTGCGGGGGGCGCGGGACACGGTGCCCCGCGCGCAGGAGTGGCTAGTTCCGATGATGATGTTGCGTTTCCGTCACCGCGCTGCCTTGTGGTTGCTGCCCTTTCTGGCGCTGATCCTGTGCGTCGGCGTGGTCGCGACCGGGTGGCACCACGACGCCGACGGCGCCACACATGCCTGTACGGTGTGCGCGGTGGCGCATGCCAGTTGGACCCTGCCGGTTGCGCCCGTCGTCCCGGCCGCGGCGGCACCCGCCGTCGCCGCGCACGTTCCCGCGGCGCCGGCCATTCCGGCGAGCCCCGCTTCCCCCTCCCGCAGCAGCCGCGCGCCTCCCGCCTAGCCTGCTCGCGCCGGCCGCCGTCTGTGCGGCGCCCGCGCCCCCGCCTTTCGGACCTGCCCTCGTCCCGTCTTTCCCAGGGAGGCATGCCGTCCCGTGCGCTCACGCCATCTGTCGCTTCGCGCCGTTTTCGTCGCCTGTTCGTTGCTATGCCTCTCCCGCGTCCCGCTGGCGCGGGCCGAGGATCTCGCGCCGCCCGCCGACTCCACG
>JBKJUD010000197.1:0-5629 GCA_046590735.1 Candidatus Eiseniibacteriota bacterium
GGTTCGAATCCCTCTCTCTCCGCCAGCCCCGCCCCGCCTGGCCGCCCCCTACGGCAGCAACAGTACCCGCGCCGCCGCCCCCCGCGCCGTCCGCGCGAAGTAGATCCCCGCCGGCGCCGCCCGGCCGCTCGCGTCGCGTCCGTCCCACACCGCCTCGCTGCGCGCTGCGCCCGCGCCCGGCTCGAGCCGCCGCACGACGCGCCCCGTCGCATCGACCACGCTCACCGGGCCGAGAAGCGCCCCGCCATCGAGCGCCGCGAAGTGCACCGTCCCCCGCGCCGGATTCGGCCACGCCCGCAGCGTGCCGGCTGCGGGGCGCCCGGAGCCGCCGCCCGAACCACCGCCCGCCGCCACCGACGTCACCTGGTCCACCAGCGCCGTCCACACGCTCAGCAGCGTGCCCTCCTGCCGCATCCACAGCGGACGGACATAGGGGCCGTACGCCGAGATCCCCATGTAGTCGCCGAAGAATACCGACGTGAACGGGGTGAAGGGCGACGTGCTCAGCGGCTCGTTGAGCCAGGTGTCGCCGCCGTCGGTGGAGGTGGCGAGCCAGACGTCGGTGGCCGCGTCGGTGTACAGGCGGCGGTCGTAGAAGACGCAGTACAGCCGCCCGGTCAGCGGATCGACATCGAGCGCCGGCATGAACTGGTCGCGGCCGTTGGCGACCGCGTCATCGTTGATCCGCACGCGCGGCGCCCAGGTCAGCCCGCCGTCGTCCGAGTGCAGCAGCCAGACGTCGGTGTCGCCGTGGCGCTGGTCGGACCACATCACGTACACGCGGCCGCGGTACGGGCCGGTGCTGAAGTCGGCCTTGGTCACCGGCAGCCCGTTGCAGCGCTGCAGGCCGGACACCGGGAAGTCCCAGCCGCCGGGCATGTCGGAAATGGTGCGGTCCACACCCCAGGTGACGCCGGCGTCGGAGGACTTGTCGAACTCGAGGCCGCGCGGGCCGGCCCACGCCATGTAGATCGTCCCGTCAGGGCCGACAGCGGGCACGGCGCCCTCGACGGTGTCGTCGGAGTCGATGCAGTTGCCCTGGTGATCGCCCACCTTGATCGGCGTGTTGTAGGACGCGCCGCCGTTGGTGGAGCGCGCGAAGAGGATGCGTGTGGAGTCGGTGGACGTGCCGGTGCCGTAGCGGTCGAACTGGGTCCAGCCGACGTAGATGTTGCCGCGGGTGGCGCCGTCGGTCCAGTCGACGATGTGGGTGGCCTTGTCCTCGAACGGCACCTGCCCGTTGTGCTGGATCACCGCGGTGCCCGAGGGGAACCAGGTGACGCCGCCGTTGGTCGACTTGTTGATGAAGATGCCCGAGTGGAAGAACGTGCCGATGTAGCAGTAGTAGACGTTGCCGGCGGCGTCGAAGGCCATCTGCGAGTCGCCGAGGTCGTACGGATCGGGCAGCGTGCCCTCGGCCCACGAGGCGCCGCCGTTGGACGTGTAGTAGTAGCGGCAGGGCGATTGCGCGGCCCCGACGATCACCTGCGGGTTCAGCGGGTTGATGGCGATCGCGGTTTCCTCGGGCGAGTTGTTGTTCGCGTTCACCTTGACGTTGGGGAAGGCGGCGAAGGCGGCCGAGTAGCAGACCCCAGCGAGCACGACGACAAGGCAACTGCGCGGGACGTGGTGCATGGGGATGCGGCCTCGATGATGGGAGAATGGCCGGAGCGGTCGATTCGATGACGCTCTCAGGATTCTCTTCGAGGATACTCCGCCCCGCGGCCCCGCACCAGCCTGTCTCCGAGTCATGCCTCCGCCGAGTCGTGCCTCCGGGTCGAGACCTCGCTAGTACGTATCCCCAACCGCCAGACCCAGTCCGATGCCGGCCACGATGGCGATCAGCCCCGGCAACTTGCCGATCCGCGCGCCGAAGCTCCAACCGGTATAGGGGTACGTCTCGCCGGCGACCTCGTTGATGCCCTCGATTCCCGTACGTGCCCGGCGGCGATCATTGTCGACTTGCAGGGTGAGGGCACCCACCTCCAGGACTGCAAACGTTCGCTGCGGGTCCCCTTTGTAGGTGTAATTCAGGTTTGGTGACACGACCACTTGCACTCCGAGTTCCGTGATCCACACAATCGAGCGTTTCGGCTTCTCATCGGCGTAGGCCGGCATTACAATCGCGGCCAGTAGAACTCCGGCGAACACGGCGCGCATGCTTGTCATGAGGGAACGCTCCTTCCGCGCTGGGGTGGGCGGAAGCGCAGCTGCCACACGCAGGCTAGAGCCGCGCGAGATTCTCCGTCCAGGCTTTTGGCTGAGCTTCTCCCTCTCGGGTGGGGGCAGGCCGTTCGCGACCGCCCGCCGCTTCCGACATCATCAACCACGCCGGGAGAACCATTGGGGCGCCGCACGTGCGGGAACGCCGCTTGAGTTGGGCGGCGCCCCTGTGCTAGATTGCTCGCCGCCCACGAGATACCGAAGGGCGCCTAGTGGCGGGGATGTAGCTCAGTTGGGAGAGCGCCTCGTTCGCAACGAGGAGGTCGTCGGTTCGATCCCGATCATCTCCACCACCCGGCGCCGCGGCCTGTCCGCAAGACCGCGCGGGAGCCCTGGGTCATCGGTCGTGCTAGACGGGGAGCTAGCGGTGCCCTGTAACCCGCAATCCGCTCCAGCGGGGTTGAATTCCTGCATCGCGGTGCCGTGTGGGTGTGCTGGAGCTGGGACACGTGGTGTTGAAGATCAGTCCCTGCGCAACGTCGTCGTACGAATCCCGTCAGGACCGGAAGGTAGCAGCGGTAAGTACATTGCGGCGTGTGCCGCAGGTTCCCTGGTCGGAGCCGGCGAACCAGCTTCCACGATCACTCGCGCATCAAGGGCAGGTGCACGGCCGATGATCCAGCGCTTGGGCCCCCGTTCGGGCTGGCGGATTCCGTCCGCCTGAGGCACTCTCCCGTGCATGCCTGACCCGACCCCCATCCCCGCGTCGCCCGACGCCTACCAGGTCCTCTCGCGCCGGCATCGCCCGCGCCTTTTCGCCGACGTCGTAGGCCAGGAAACCGCCACGCGCATCCTCACCAACGCGCTGGCGCAGGGCCGCATCGGCCACGCCTACCTCTTCTCGGGGCCGCGCGGTGTCGGCAAGACGACCACCGCGCGCATCCTCGCCCGCGCCCTCAACTGCGAACGCGGCGGGCCGACGCCGACGCCCTGCGGCGAATGCGAGTCGTGCCTCGCGATCCTGCAGCAGCGCAGCATGGACGTCATCGAGATCGACGCGGCCTCCAACAATCGCGTCGAGGACATCCGCGACCTGCGGGAGAAAGTCCGCTACGTCGCGACCACGTCGCGCTACAAGATCTACATCGTCGACGAAGTGCACATGCTGTCGGCGTCGGCGTTCAACGCGTTCTTGAAGACGCTCGAGGAACCGCCCGACAACGTCGTGTTCATCTTCGCGACGACGGTGCTCGACAAGTTGCCCGACACGATCGTGAGCCGCTGCCAGGCGCTGCAGTTCCGCGCGGTGGATGCGGCGACGCTGATCGCGCGGCTGCGCTATCTCGCCGGCAAGGAAAAGATCGAAGTCGAGGATGGCGCGCTGGCGGTGGTCGCACGGCGCGCGGGCGGCTCGGTGCGCGACGCGGAGACGCTGCTCGACCAGGTGCTGGCCTCCGGCCTGCGCCCGGTGACCGCGGAAGCGGCGGCGGAAGTGCTGGGTCTCGCGCTGCCGCAGTCGGTCGACGACATCGCCGAGGCGATTGCCACGCAGGACGCGGGCGCGGCGCTCGGCGCGGCTTTGGATGCGCTGGCACGCGGGCAAGCCCCGGCGGAACTCGCCGATGCGCTCACGCAGCATCTGCGCGACCTCCTCGTGCTGCGCGTGAGCGGCGCGGCCGACCGCACGCTGGTGGCGACGGCCGAGCGGCTCGAGGCGCTGCGGGCACTCGCCGTGCGCTTCGACACTGCGGACCTGCTGCGCTACCTGCACGTGCTGCTCGAGGCCGCCGCGACGATGCGCCGCAGCCCGACCCCGCGCGTGGTGCTGGAAACCTGCGTCGTGCAACTCGCCGAGATGGACCGCGCGGTGGATCTCGCCGAACTGCTCGACCGGCTGCGCGGCATGGAAGCACGGCTCGGCGGGGGAGGCGCGCCACGCGGCAGCATCGCCAGCCCGCCCCGCGGCGCCGCGCCGTCGCCGACGCCGATGCGCCGCGCGGAGCCGCCGGCGCCGCGCCCGTCCGCAGCGCCGTCGCCCGCGCCGTCGCCCGCCCCCGCACCCGCCGCCCCGCGCCCCGCCGCCGCCCCCGGCAGCGCCTTCTCGCGCCCGCCGATGCGCGCCCCGCAGGCCGCCGCGCCCGCGCCCGAGGCGCCCATCGCGGCTGCCGCCACCGCGATCGCCGACGCCCCGCCGTCGTCGTCGGCGCCGCTCACCACCAACGCGCTGCGCCGCGTGTGGCCGGACCTCGCGCACCGCATCGGCGCGATCGACATGACCTTCGGCACGCTGCTCGAGACCTCGCGCGTGCTCGACTACGCCGCCGGCGTGCTCACGCTTGCGGTCGAGAACCAGATGGCGCGCACCGGCATCGAAAACCCGGCGCGGCTCGAGGCCGTGCGCCAGGCGGCCTCCGCCGCGCTCGGCCGGCCCGCCGCGCTCACCCGCATCGTCGGACGCGTCGGCGTCGGCGCCAGCGAACTGGACGCGCACGCCGCGTCGGCCGACGAACCGGACTCCCTCCTCGCCCGCGTCCTCGACGTGTTCGACGGCGAGGTCATCGACGAGAAGGAGGTGCTGTGAAAGGCTTTCCGAACATGGGTGGCATGAAGGACATGGGCAACATCCTCAAGCAGGCCCAGAAGATGCAGGAAGACATGGCTCGCGTGCAGGAGGAACTCGCCGGCAAGGAAGTCGAGTTCTCCGCGGGCGGCGGCATGGTGACCGCGCGCATGAACGGCAAGCAGGAACTGCTGGCGCTGAAGATCGACAAGCAGGTCGTCGATCCCGCCGACACGGAAATGCTCGAGGACCTGATCGTCGCCGCGGTGAACGGCGCGCGGCAACGCGCCGAGGAACTCGCCAAGACCGAGATGGGGCGGCTGACCTCGGGTCTGCCGCTGCCTCCCGGCCTGTTTTAGGCGCGCCGCGTGAGCCAGGCGCAATTCAGTTCCACCGTCATCGAGACGCTGATCGACCAGTTCAACAAGATGCCGGGCATCGGGCGCAAGACGGCCCAGCGCCTGGCGTTCTACATCCTGCGGGTCAGCCGCGAGGACGCCGAGCGGCTCACCACGGCGATCCGCGACGCCAAGGACAAGGTCGGCTTCTGCGGCGAGTGCGGCAACATCGCCGAGCACGATCCCTGCCGCATCTGCGCCGACGAGACACGGCAGCACGATGTCATCTGCGTCGTCGAGCAGCCGGTGGACGTGGTGGCGATCGAGCGCAGCGGCGGCTATCGCGCGCTCTACCATGTCCTGCGCGGCGCGCTGGCGCCGGTCGAGGGGATCGGGCCCGATGATCTCACCATCCCGCAGCTGGTCGCGCGCATCCGGAAGGGCGGCGTGAAGGAAGTCATCCTCGCCACCAATCCCAACACCACCGGCGAGGCCACCGCGCACTACCTCGCGCGCGTGCTGCAGCCGCTCGACGTGAAGGTAACGCGGATCGCGCGCGGCGTGCCCT
>JBKJUD010000275.1:0-4655 GCA_046590735.1 Candidatus Eiseniibacteriota bacterium
CGCGTGCACGGCGTGCTCGGCGACCTCCGGCGCGCACGGCTCCAACCCCAGCGCTCGCGCCGACGCGGCAAAACGATCGAGATGCGCGGCAAGCCTGAACGGCCGGCTGTCGTACGCGCGCAGCGTCTCGTAGCAGCCCAGGCCGTGCTGCACACCGCGCGCGTTGACCGGCAGGTGCGCCGCCGCCGCGTCGGTCACCCCATCGATCCACCACACCGGGCCGCTCACGTCGTCCTCCCGCTGCGGGCGAGGGACGCCCCGTCGAGCGACGCGCCCAACGCGCGCGCCAGCGACCGGCCCTTCACCAACGTCTCCTCGTATTCGTCCGCCGCGCGCGAGTCGGCGACGATGCCGCCGCCCACCCACAGGTGCGCGACGTCGTCCTGCACCGTAAGCGTGCGGATGGCGATGTTGAGATCGCAGTCGCCGCCCCAGCCGAACCAGCCCAGCGCGCCCGAGTACACGCCGCGCCGCACGGGTTCGAGCGACTCGATGAGTTCCATCGCGCGCAGCTTCGGCGCGCCGGTGATCGAGCCGCCGGGAAAGGTCGCGGCGATCAGGTCGCCGCAGCCCACATCGGCGCGCAGCGTGCCGGCGATCGTCGAGGTCAGGTGATGCACGGACGGGTAGGTTTCAAGCGCTGCGAGTTCCTCGGTGACGACGCTGCCGAACTCGCAGACGCGTCCGAGATCATTGCGCTCGACGTCGACGATCATCACGTGCTCGGCGCGGTCCTTCGCGCTGGCGAGCAACTCGCGGGCGAGCGCGGCGTCTTCGCGGGGCGTGGCGCCGCGCGGGCGCGTGCCCTTGATCGGCCGGGTGACCACGCGCGTGCCGCGACGGCGCAGGAAAAGCTCGGGCGAGGCGCTGAGGATCGCGGCCTCCGGCGTGATGAACATTCCCGCGTACGGCGCCGGCGAGGCCTCGCGCAGCCGCGCATACAGCGCGCGCACGTCGCCCACACCGGCGAGGCGAAATCGCTGGGCGAAGTTCGCCTGGTAGATGTCGCCGGCGGCGATGGCGCGATGCAGCGCCGCGATCGCGGCGTCGTAGGCGGCACGTGTGAGGTCGGCGTGCACAGAGGCGGCGCGGGCGGGCGACGGCGACTGCGCGACGACGCGCGCGAGCGTCGCTTCCAGTTCGTCGAGCCGCGCTGCGGCGACCTCTTCGGCGATGTCGCCTTCGTGCGGCCAGCCGCTCGCCACCAATGTCATCGTGTCGCGAGCGCCATCGGCGATCGCCACCGCGTCATACACGCCAAGCGCGACGTCGGCGAGGCGCAACTCCGCCCGTGCACGCTCGGGTACGCGTTCGAGGGCGCGTCCGAGATCGTAGGCCAGATAGCCCGCCGGGCCGCCGCACCACGGCAGGTCGTCGCCGCCGTCGGGACGTGCGACGTCGTCGGTGATCTCGTCGAGCAGCGCGAACACGTCGCCGGTGCGCGGCGTCGCGTGCTCGTGGGTGAGGGTGCCGTGCCGGCCGTGCGCGACGAGCGTTGCGACCGGTCGCGGCGCGAGGTACGAATAGCGGCCGGCCGTCGCGCCTCGCACCGTGCTTTCCAGCGTCAGCATCCACGGCGACGGGGCGAGGAGTGGCAAGGGCCACGCCTCCAGCGGGAGCCGGCGGCGCAGCAATCGACGCCCGCTCATCGAATCGCGCGGCGCGGCGCGCCGGCAGGGATGGATTCGCCCGGGAACATGCGCCGCATCGTAGCAGCGTCCAGTGCGGGGTGAGGAGGTCCGCCTGACATGACGCGCCGGGCCGGTGCGGGCACCGCGGCCGCCACGGGAGCGGCCGGCCATCTCGCGCGGCGATCTGGGAGGGAAGGCCAATTCACGGGCCTTCCCTTCTGCCTGTCGGTTGACGCACCCGGGGCGCGCTCGTACCCTTGCAGGCCGCATCCAGATTGCCGGAGTGCTGCATTTGCAGTGAATGCTGCCGTCAGGAGACTCGCATGCACAATGTCGTCATCATCGGGGCAGGATCGGCCGGGTACACCGCCGCCATCTACGCCGCCCGCGCCAACCTGCAGCCGGTGCTCATCGAGGGCCTGCAGCCGGGCGGCCAGCTCACCATCACCACCGAGGTCGAGAACTTCCCCGGCTTCCGCGACGGCATCCAGGGCCCGGACCTGATGGTGGAGATGAAGGCCCAGGCCGAGCGCTTCGGCACCCAGATCGTCAACGGGGAAGCGACCGCGGTCGCCCTCGGCCAGCGACCCTTCCGGGTCTCCACCGCCGACGCCGAGTTCGAGGCGCGCACCGTCATCGTCGCCACCGGCGCCTCGGCCAAGCTGCTCGGGCTAGAGTCGGAATCGCGGCTGATGGGCCACGGCGTGTCCGCCTGCGCCACCTGCGACGGCTTCTTCTTTCGCGACAAGGAGATTCTGGTGGTCGGCGGCGGTGATACCGCGATGGAGGAGGCCACCTATCTGACGCGCTTCGCCCGCCAGGTCACCATCGTGCACCGCCGCGATGAGTTCCGCGCCTCGAAGATCATGCAGGAGCGCGCCTTCCACAACCCCAAGATCGACGTCCTGTGGGACACCGGCGTCGAGGAGATGCTCGACGACGGGGCCGGCAGCCTGAACGGGGTGCGGCTCAAGGACCTCACGACCGGCGCGGTGCGCGAGCACAAGACCGACGGCGTGTTCAACGCCATCGGCCACAAGCAGAACACCCAGCTCTACGAGGGCCAGCTGGAGTTCGACGGCACCGGCTACATCCGCACCCACGACGGGACCAAGACGAGCGTGGAGGGTGTGTTTGCCGCCGGGGACGTGCAAGATCACATCTACCGACAGGCAATCACCGCCGCCGGCACCGGCTGCATGGCAGCCTTGGATGCCCAGCGCTTCCTCGAGGCGCGCGGCGAGGCGTAGGGCCCGCGCGTCCCGCACGGGACGCCCCGACTTCCGGAGGACAGATGGTGCGATTTGACGGCGTCGATTTCATGGACATCGACAGCCTGTTCAGCGACGAGGAACTGCAGATCCGCGACACCGTGCGCGAGTGGGTGTCGGACCGGCTCATGCCGATCATCGAGAAGCACAATCGCGAGGGCACCTTCCCGCAGCACCTGATCCCCGAGCTGGGCGAACTCGGCGTCTTCGGCGCCAACATCGACGGCTATGGCTGCCCCGGCCTCAACAACGTCGCCTACGGCCTGATCAACCAGGAACTGGAGCGCGGCGACAGCGGCCTGCGCTCATTCGTCAGCGTGCAGGGCGGGCTGTGCATGTACCCGATCCTCGCCTACGGCACCGACGCCCAGAAGGACACGTGGCTGCCCAAGATGGCCACCGGCGAGGTCATCGGCTGCTTCGGCCTGACCGAGGCGGACTACGGCAGCAATCCCAGCGGCATGCTCACCACCGCGGTCAAGGACGGCGACTTCTACGTCCTCAACGGCTCGAAGTACTGGATCACCAACGGCGGCATCGCGCACATCGCCATCGTGTGGGCCAAGCTGGATGGGCGCATCCGCGGCTTCATCGTCGAAAACGGCACACCCGGGTACAGCACCAACGACATCACCGGCAAGTTCTCGCTGCGCGCCTCGGTCACCAGCGAGCTGGTGTTCCAGGACGTGCGCATTCCCGCCAACAACATCCTGCCGAACGTCGACGGGCTCAAGGGGCCGCTCGGCTGCCTGAACCAGGCGCGCTACGGCATCGCGTGGGGCGCGGTGGGGTCGGCAATGGCCACGTATCACGAAGCGCTGCACTACGCCAAGGCCCGCATCCAGTTCGACCGCCCGATCGCCGGCTTCCAGATGGTGCAGGAGAAGCTCGCGAACATGATCCGCGAGATCACCAAGGCGCAACTGCTCGTCCTGCAGGCCGGCCGCCTCAAGGACAAGGGCGCGATCAAGCCGGAGCACATCTCGCTGGCCAAGATGAACAACGTGCAGATGGCGCTGCACTGCGCCCGCACCGCCCGCGAAATCCTCGGCGCCAACGGCATCACCGACGAGTACCAGTGTGGCCGGCACATGAACAACCTCGAGTCGGTCTACACGTACGAGGGCACCCACGACATCCACACGCTGATCATCGGCGAGGCGATCACGGGGATTCCGGCGTACAAGTAGCAAGGCGTGCAACGCTACACGCCTGTGCAGCGGCAGGCCGGCGAGAATTTACATTCGCGGACGGCCCGGCCGTCATCTTGACGGCACGATGGAATGTCCGGATGGCAGCGGATGCGACCGTCACGCTGCGCGCCGCCAACCGCTGGCGCCTCCACGGTGTCAGAGCGCGGCACGGCGATGCGACGACCCGAGGGGGAACGATGAGCGGGACGACAAGGACGCAGGTGACCGGGATGCTCGTGGCGATGGCGCTCTCGGCGCTGCTAGCCGGATCGGCTGCAGCGCAGGGCGCGCGGGGGAGCCAGCGATGGGCCGGCGAGCGGCCCGAACGGCCCGAGTTGGCGATGCCGACCCCCAGCGTCATCGAGGGGCCGATGACCCCGGCCGCGCTCATGGCGCTGATGCCCCTGAGCCTCGAGCAGCAGCGCCGGTACGTTGCGGTCCACGATTCCGCGACCGCAGCGATGCAGGTGCAGCGCGACACGCTGCGCGCGTTCATCGCTACCCGTCCGTCCCGTTCGCCGCTGGACCGGGAGGAGGCGGCGGCGAACGCCGGCGATCCC
>JBKJUD010000339.1:0-3145 GCA_046590735.1 Candidatus Eiseniibacteriota bacterium
GAGGTCGACATTCACACGACCAGCGGCGACATCATCAGCCGCGTGCCGATGAACGTGCGGCGCGCGGTGCGGACCGCGCTCGCTGGGCGCATCGGCGCCGGCGGCGCGTCCCTCGCGATGACCACCGGGGCCGGCAACATCACCGTGCTCCCCGCCGGGGCCCAGCCGGACGAGGAGAACGAGGCAACCATGCACCCCGATTCCCGGAGGCACCGATGACCTGCCTCGAATGCGCCGACGCCCTGATGCTGCTCGCCGACCGTGACGCGGGCCTGCGGCTCGACGCCGCGGAACTCCGCCAGGCCCGCGCCGCGGAAGCGCACACCGCCGACTGCGCGGCATGCCGCCGCGAGCTCGCGCTCACGCGCGAGGTCACCGCGCGCTTCAGCGCCCTGCCTTCGCCGGAGCCCTCGACGGCGTTCGATGCCCGCGTGCTGGCGGCGTTCTTCGCCGAGGCCGCCGCGCACGCGCCCGTTCGCGTCGCGCGACCGCCGTGGATGCGGCGCCTGGCCGTGGGGTACGCCGCGGGCTGGGCCACCGCGGCGGCGGCGATCGCCGTCTGGATGCTCGCCGGCGGATGGCAGGTCGCCATCCAGAGCGCCGCCGCGGTCACCGGACCCACTGTCTCGACGATCGCGCTGGCCACCCAACGCAGCGTGGAGTTCCTCGCCAGTCTGGTCGTCGCGCTGCAGCTGGCCGACCGCGTGATGGCGATCGTGCTGCCGGCAATGGTCGCCGTGGCGCGCGCGCTGCAACCGGGTCTTCCCTTGACGATGTTCCTCGTGTCCCTGGCGGGAGCGGCTGGTGTGCTCGCGCTGATGCTTCACATGCCCCGTGTTTCCCGCAGGAGGACCCGCCATGTTCACGCGATTCTCTGGACCGCCTAACCGGCGTCTCGTCGCGCTCACCGCCATGATGGCGCTTCTCTGCGGGGGAGCGTTGGGGGTCTGGGCCGCCGGCAGCGACACCAGCGGCGTTGCCACCGAGATCCGCATCACCGACGACGGCGTGCAGCTGCTCAAGAACGGCAAGCGCGTCGACGACAAGGGCGTGCGCGTTACCCTCGACAAGAAGGGTGCCGTCGTCGATGTCCCGGGCGACAAGGACGGCGGGAGCGCGCCGGAGCCGCCGGAGCCCCCGGGCTACCCCGACGGCATGCACGACAGCAACGCCAACGACATCGTCAAGTTCGGCACCGACGTCACCATTCGCCCTGACCGCAAGGTCGATGGCTCGGTGGTGGTGATCGGAGGCTCGATCACCGTCTACGGCGAGGTGATGGGCGACGCGGTGTCCATCGGCGGCGACGTCAACGTGCGCGGCTCGGGCCGCGTGCACGGCGATGCAGTCGCGGTGGGCGGCGCGGTCAACGAGGACGCGGGCTCCGCGGTTTCCGGCGAGAACGTGTCGATCGGCATCGGCGCGCTGCGGTTGCTGCCGATTGTCGGAGTGCTCGCGGGCATCGGCTCGATCCTCGGTGCCATCGCCTTGTTCTTCGTGCTGCTGGTGATCGCCGGTATCGCGTTGGTCCTGGCGCGTGAGCGCATGGACGGCATGCAGGAAGTCTATCGCCACGAGATGGGCAAGGCGGTGGTGTACGGCGGCATCCTGACGCTGTTGCTGGGGCCGGTGTGCGTGCTGCTGATGATCACCATCATTGGGATCCCGGTGGCGCTGATCCTGCTGCTGCTCGCCTTCCCGCTGGCGGTGCTGGCTGGCATCGTGTCGTCGGGCATCTATCTGGGCCGGCAGATCCGTCCCGGGCTGTCGACCGGCTGGGCCGCGGTGGCGGGGCTCGGCGCGCTGGTGGCCCTGCAGTGGATCAGCGGCTTGCTCTCGCACGTGCCGGTGATCGGGCTGATCGGCACGGTGCTCGGTCTGGTCGGCGCGCTGGGATGGATCTGGGCGTTCTTCGCCGGGCTCGGCGCGATCTGGCTGACCCGCTTCGGCAACCCGCTGCGCGTCGGCAAGATCCGCGACACCTTCATGCCGCCGATGGGCGGGGCGGGCACAACGGCCGCTGCCGGTGCGACCGTGCCGCCATCGCCGCCGCCGTCCGCGCCGCTGTCCGTGACGCCCGCCGTCTGGACGCCGCCCGCGCCGCGGTCCTCGTCCTTCGAGCAGCTGCCGCCGGCCGGCCCGATCATCACGCCGGTCCCGCCAGCCGACCCGCCGGTGCCGCCGCATCCCGACGGCGGCGACTGACGCGGCGTCGTCTCGACCATGCAGTCCACTCATCCGGGGCCGTGCGAATTGCGCGGCCCCGGTTCGCGTCTTGCACGAGAGGGGCGCGATGCGGGACACAGGGCGAATCGCACAACTCGTCGCGACACGCGAGGTTGACTCTGCGGACCACGCACGGCACGGCCCTTGCGCCCCTTGCGACCGGATCGGCCGCGGCGGCACACATCCAGCCCAGCCTACCAGTCGCAGCCACCCGGCCGGTCCGGCAACTCCCGCATCGACTTGCGCGGGCGGAATACCTCCACCCTAGCGGCAGGGCCGCGGCCTCGTGGATTCGTCCACGAATCGGGACCCGGTGGACGGAGCCGCCCGCGCAATCTTTGTCCCGTGCCGCCGCGTGGCCGTACCGCGGCTACGGCGCTCCGGGCCGCAGCGGCAGCGACGGGAGCGCGAACGGTTCGCCGCGCAGCGTCGCAGTGCGCGCCTCCACCCCCACGACGCTCTTCAGGAACGAGCCGAGGTAGCCGCTCGTCGACAGGATGCCTTCGCCGCTGCCGGTTCCGAGCAACCACGTCTCGAGTTCCTTGAGATCCTCGGCGGACAGGGGCGACAGCGTCGCGCGGGCCACGAGGTAGTAGCGCGCCGCCGGCCGCGCATCGGACGCGTGCAGCAGGTGCACCATCACCGCGCGCGCCATCCGCCGTTCGACTTGCGCGATGTCGGCGGTCTCGGTGTCCGCGCCCTGCGGCGGATGCACGACGAAACGGTCGCGCCACAGGTCGTACTGCAGGCGGTAGGCATACGATTGCGTCGTCTCGAGCTTGTCGAACCATCCCGAACGCGCCCGCCACAACTCCACGGTCACCGCAAAGCGCGCCGGGACCCCGCGCCGCACCAGCTGCGTCATCGGCGCATCGAGCACGTGCTGCGCGCTCACCGGCACGACGCAGTCCCCGCGCTC
>JBKJUD010000378.1:0-3124 GCA_046590735.1 Candidatus Eiseniibacteriota bacterium
CGGGCCTCCCTGCACGCCGGGGAACGCGTTCTTGTCGACCGCCGCCGCGTGCTCGCCGCGACAGAGCACCAGGCCGCCGCGCGGGCCCCGTAGCGTCTTGTGCGTGGTGCTGGTCACGATGTCGGCGAAAGGCACCGGGCTGGGATGCACGCCCGCGGCCACCAGGCCGGCGATGTGTGCCATGTCCACCACCAGCCGCGCGCCGACTTCATCGGCGATCGAGCGGAAGGCGGCGAAGTTGAGCACGCGCGGATACGCCGAGGCGCCGGCGACGATGACCTGCGGCATGGCTTCCCGCGCCAGCACGCGCACCGCATCGTAGTCGATCGTCTCGGTGTCCTCCGAGACTCCGTACTGCGCGGTCTTGTAGTATTTCCCGCTGAAGGACACCGGGTGCCCGTGCGTCAGGTGACCTCCGTGCGGCAGTTTGAGCCCCATGATCGTGGCGCCCGGCTCGATGAGCGAGAAGTAGGGGATCATGTTGGCGGTGGCGCCGGAGTGCGCCTGCACGTTGGCGTGCTCGGCGCCGAACAGTTGCGTGGCGCGCTCGATCGCCAGCGTCTCGGCGACGTCGACGAACTCGCAGCCGCCGTAGTAGCGCTTGCCGGGATAGCCCTCGGCGTACTTGTTGGTGAGCGGCGATCCGAGCGCCTCGAGCACCGCCTCGCTGACGATATTCTCGCTGGCGATCAGTTCCAGCGTGAGCTGCTGGCGCTCGATCTCCTGCTGGATGGCCTGGTGGATCTCGGGGTCGCGTGCGCGCACGTGGGTCCAGCGCGCGTCGGCCTCGGCGGCGCCGATCTCGGCGACGCGCCGCGCGTGCCGCCCGCCCTCGAACGGGCCGGCGAGGAACGCGTCGACGATGGCCGCGGGCGCATCGACGGCGGGGTCGTTACTGCCCAGCACGAGGACGTTGGCGTCATTGTGACTGCGGGCGCGGGTCGCGTCGGCCGCCGAGGCACAGACCACGGCGCGCACGCCGGCGGCCTTGTTGGCCGCGATCGCCATGCCGAACCCGCTGCCGCACACCAGCACCCCGCGCGCCGCGGCGCCGCCGGCGACATCGGCCGCGACCAGTGCCGCGTAGACCGGATAGTCGACCGCCGCGTCGCCGTGGGTGCCGTGATCCAGCACGTCATGTCCGGCAGCGCGCAGCTGCGCCACCAGCGCCGCCGCGCACGCGGCGCCGCGGTGATCCGCTCCGATTGCGATGGTCATCGGGGAGCCCGTCTCCTGGGAGGTCACTCAGCCGCGCGCCGGCGCCGGCGCGTCCGTGGCACGGGGCGCGACGTGATGCAGCCAGCCATAACGGTCCGACGCGGTGCCACGCAGGATGCCGAAGAACGCGTCCTGCAGCCGCTCGGTCACCGGGCCGCGGCGGCCGGTGCCGACCGGTTGGCGATCCACGGTGGCGATCGGGCTGATCTCGGCGGCGGTGCCGGTGAAGAACACTTCGTCGGCGATGTACAGGACCTCGCGCGGGATGGGTTCCTCGCGCACCGGGATACCGAGATCGGCGGCGAGCGTCAGCACGCAGTCGCGGGTGATGCCGGGGAGCACGCTGGAGGCCAGCGGCGGGGTGATGAGCGAGCCGCGCCAGTAGACGAACAGGTTCTCGCCGGAGCCCTCGCTGACCCGTCCGGTGACGTCGAGCGCGATGCCCTCGTCGAAACCGTTGTCGCGCGCTTCCATGCGAATCAGCTGCGAGTTCATGTAGTTCGCCGCGCTCTTGGCGAGGGTCGGCAGGGTGTTCGGTGCGATGCGCGTCCACGACGACACGCAGACGTTGGCGCCCTTCTCGAACGCTTCGGGCCCGAGGTACTTGCCCCACTCGAACGCGGCGACCGCGACGTCCACGGGGAACCCGGAGGGGTCGACGCCGAGCGAGCGGCCGTTGTAGCCGAGATACACCACCGGCCGCAGGTAGCACTCGCTGAAATCGTTGTCGCGCACCACCGCCTCGCACGCCGCCGCGATCTGTTCGCGCGTGAACGGCACGGTCATGCGGTAGATGCGGCAGGAATCGAACAGCCGGTCGAGGTGGCGGTCGAGGCGGAAGATCGCTGGGCCTTGCGGTGTCTTGTAGCAGCGGATCCCCTCGAACAGGCTGCTGCCGTAGTGCAGGGCGTGCGAGAGGACGTGAACCTGCGCCTCGTTCCACGGCACCATCTTGCCGTTGAACCAGATTGTCGCACGGGTGTCGAACGGCATGAAGGGCTCCTTCGGGTTCCGGGGATCTAGAACCCGCTCGATGCGGGCCCCAGGCCGGGAAATGATTGCGGCGTAGTGGCGGCGACGCGCAACGCGATCTCCGGCAGGATGCGTCGGATGTGCGCGTCGAGTTGGTGGATCGTGCCGGTGTACTCCGCCAGGTCGCCGCCGAACGGGTCGGCGATGTCGGGCGCGTCCGGGTCGGTGTTGGGGCCGAAGCGCGTCAGGATGTGCGTGCGTTCCGTCGCCTCGGGTACCAAGCGCACGACTGCCTCATGGTGCGAACGGCCGAGAGTGAGAACAAGGTCCGCAGTACGGACCAATCGCCGCGTCAGCTTCTGGGCGGCGTGCGTCGAGAGATCCGCTCCCAGCGACGCAGCCGCGAGAATGGCGTTCATCGCCGCCGGATCGCCCTCGCGGGCGCCGGTCCCGGCCGACACCGCCTGCACCCTGGCGATCCGGGCCTGACCCAGGCGCATTCGCAACACCGCCTCGGCCATCGGGCTCCGGCAGGTATTCCCCGTGCAGACGAACAGAATGGTCAACATCGTCGGTCCTGGTGGCTCCCCGCGGCAGGCTGCATTCCCGCCGGATTCTAGGAAGCCCCCCGCGCCCGCGTCAAGAAACGAGGCGGACAGGCCCCCTGAGCGCTCCCGCGAGGGGCTAGGTGTCCAGCACCAGCTGGTCGATGATCAGCTCCCCCACACGCACGAGGCGCGGCGCCTGCGCGCTGACGTCGACGATGGTGGAGGGCGCACCATCCTGCGGCTCTCCCCCATCGACGATGAGGTCGACCCGGTCCCCGAAGGCCTCGGCAATGGCGGCAGGCGTGGTCAGCGGAGCCGCGCCGGAGGCGTTGGCGGAGGTGCTGGTGATGGGGGCGCCGATCGTCCGGATCAGCGTCTGCAGGAAG
>JBKJUD010000019.1:0-5475 GCA_046590735.1 Candidatus Eiseniibacteriota bacterium
GCGCGAAAGCCGCATTCTCGACTCGCTGGACACGGATGGCGCGCCGTACTTCGTCGCCACCGTGCACCGCGCCTACAACACCGACTCGCTGGAGCGCCTCCGCGCCATCCTCGCGGCGCTCGAGGCCGCGCCGGCAGACGTGTACCTGCCGCTGCACCCGCGCACGCGCCATGCGCTCGACAACGCCGGCCTTCACGTCGGCGGGCGCGTGCACGTGATCGAGCCGCTCGGCTATCTCGACCTGCTCGCCCTCGGCGGGGGCGCGCGCGCCATCCTCACCGACTCCGGCGGCGTGCAGAAGGAAGCGTACTGGGCCGGCGTGCCGTGCATCACGCTGCGCGGCGAGACCGAGTGGGTGGAGACGCTGGAGGCCGGCTGGAACGTGCTGGTCGACGCCGACACCGCGCGGATCCTGGCCGCCGCCGACGCGGCTCTCACCTTCGACCGCGACACGGCGCGCCCGGACTGCTACGGCGACGGCCACGCGGCAGAGCGCATCGCCGCGATCATTGCCGGTGGGGTGCCGGCGATTCCCACCTCCATTCCGTCGGCGCGGGTGGGGCTCGAAGCGCCGGCCTAGGGTGGGCGGCCGGCATCGCACCGTCGTGCGCGGCGTGGCTGCGGCGGGCGCGCTGGTGGTGCTCGCCGGATGCGGCGGGCGGCGCGAGCAGACCCGCACGGTCATGGCGCCGATGACGCTGACCGCTGCGTCGTGCACACCGGGCCACCCGCTGCCCGCCGCGTACACCTGCAACGGGCTGAACACCTCGCCCGCGCTGTCCTGGAGCAGCCTCCCGCGTCACGGCGTCGAGAGTTTCGTCATCGTGCTCGACGATCCGGATGCGCCCGGGGGGTTGTTCACGCATTGGGTGTTGTTCAACGTGCGGCCCTCGCTGACCGAGTTGCCCGGCGGGCTGTCGCAGCAGTTCACGCTGCCGCACTTGGGCGCCACGCACGGACGCAACGACTTCGGCCGGATCGGCTACGGCGGGCCCTGCCCCCCGGCGGGACAGCGGCACCGCTACATCTTCCACGTCTACGCGCTCGACACGCGGATTGCCCTGGGCCCCGGCGTATCGCGCACGGCGGTCGACCGGGCGATGCGCGGGCATGTCGTCGGCTCCGGCGCGCTGGTGACGACGGACGCGCGCTAGCTAGCGCGCCGGTCCCAGGATATCGACGATGCCGTCGTCGGCGGAGACCACCAGCGCATCCGCCGTCGTCGCCAGGTGCGCGGTGGTCCAGCGCGGCGCGGGAGAGCCGGGCGCCGGCGTGGGCCCGTGATTGCTCCACGTGCGCAGCGCCTGCAGCGTCACGATGTGGCCGTCGGTGACGTCGATGTACGCGAGCAGCCCCTGCGAGAGCGCGACCACCACGCGCTGCGGCTGTCCCGGCACCAGCGCCGGCGCGGACACTGCAGCCTGCGGCAGCGCCGTTGACCAGCGCAGCTCCCCGGTGCGCGCGTCGAGGGCGAGCAGTGTCCGGTTGGAAAGTTGCAGGATGCGGTCGGGCAGGATCACCGCCGGACGCGTGATCAGCGCGGCGAAGGGATCGCCGGTGCCGACGTTGTGCTGGTTCCACAGCAGCGCGCCGGTGCGCGCGGCGACCGCCCACATCTCGACGCCCGCGTAGGCGAGCACCACGCCGGGACCGCCGACGAACAGGTCGGCGGCGTCGGGCGAGGGCGAGGTCCACAGGACGTGTCCGTCGCGCATGCTCCAGGCGCGCAGGCGCGGGTTGCCGCCGCCGGACGCGGTCAGCAGCAGCGAGTCGCCGAGGCTCTCGGCGCGCAGGCCGCCGGCCGCGATCGGCGGCACCGCCGACCAGGATTCCTCCAGCGGCACCGTCCACAGCAGCGCGAAGGTGCTGTCGGGCAGCACGCGCGTGGCGGACAGCGCGCTGCGTTCGAGCGTGTAGAGCACGTCGCCGCTGGTGACGAGCGCGGGCGGCGTGGCGGCGGCCAGCGTCATCGCGCAGCTCACCGTGCCGATGACGCCGCCTTGCGTGGCCTCGAGAATCGACGCGCTGTTGTCGCCCGGTGCAATTACCGCGAGGGGGACGTCGGGGTGTCGCGGCGCGCGCAGGACGTGGAGCGTCGAGGGCAGCGTCATGCCGTCGATCGGACGGATCCACGCGACCTGCCCGGTGTCGCCGTCGATGAGGCCCGCGGGATTGGCGGGCGCCGCGGCGTCGGCGTCGAAGGCGAATTGCGAGACCGCGACGTCGCGCCCGGCCGCGGTGACCGGCGGCGCGAGGCCGACTTGCGGCGGCGCCACCACCACGCGGGCACGGCGCGGCACGGCGCCGTGCGCGACGGCGGAATCCATCGGCGCGCCCGCCGCGGGGGCGAGGCGTGTGAGGCGCGCGCTGTCGGTCCAGCCGATGACCCCGTCGGCCTTCTGCACCTTCACGCGATGATGCGGCGCGACGCCGGGCCCGGGCCAGGTGGCCGCGACCGCCAGCACGCGCACCGTCTCGCCGGCCGCCACCTGGCCGACCTCCGCCGCGCTGTCCCAGTCGCCCGCGCGCAACGCCGGCGCCGGCGCTGTGACCCGAGCGCTCCAGCCGCCGGCCTCGAGCCGCGCGCGCCACGCCTGGTCCTCCGCCGCGAGCCCGAGGGCGCGGATCTCCTCGACCGAGCCCGGCCCGTGGTCGAGCGCGGTGGCGAGTTCCTGCTGCGCGAGGTGCCGCACGCCTTCACTGAGCGACGGGTCGAAGGCGAGGGCGCGGAGCGCACGCAAGCCGGCGAGCCGGCCGCCGCGCGCACGCCACGTATCGGTGAGCAGCTTCATCGCCGGGCGCGGGTTGCCATCGAGCGGCGGACCCTGGCCGGGCGCAGTCTCCATCCAGTCTGGCTGGCCGCGGGCCGCCAGCAGACCGAGCGATTCGGCGCGCGCCACGCGCCCGCGCGCCAGCTCGAGGCGGCCGCGCGCCACCCACGCCATCATCCGCGTGGCGGCCAGCGAATCGATGCGCACGATCTGCACCGAGTGCTCCAGCACGTCGCGCGCGGGAAAGCGGCGCAGGTCGAGCAGCATCTCCGCCGCCTCGAACGCCGGCACGCGCGTCCCGCTCAGGCCGCGCACGACGTCGCGCGGATGCTCGCGCAGCACGCGGAACAGCGAGCGCTCGCCGCGCGCGCGGGTCGCGGCGTCGAGCGACAGGCTGCGCGTCTCGAAGTTGCCGGCCATCGATAGGAACAGCGCGTCGAGGCTGCTGACCCGCGCCAACGCGGGATAGTGGTCCACGGCGTCGAGCAGGTGCACGACCGCCTGCGCGGTGTCGCCGGCGGCAAGATCCATCTCGGCCTGGCGCAGGTTGCCCTCGATCGCGCCGAAGCGCACGTGCATGTCCGGCACCTTGAGACCCACCGGGACGAGGGAATCGGCGGGGAACTCGTGCACCAGCCGCGCGTACATCCGGCGGCCGACGACGGGATCCGGCGGCACCGCCCACTGGTCGGCGACCCGCGCCGCGGCGAAGCGCCGCGCCAGGTACCACAGCACGTAGGGCTGGAAGCGGCGGCTGTACTCGAGCACCTCGCCGTCGCGCACCGCGGGCAGGCCGATCAGGCCGACATCACGCAGCCGCGCGTAGCCGGTGCCGCCGCGCGGCGTGCCGACGATCACGGTGCTGTCGGTGCGGCCCCGGTACGGCGCCGCATCGCCCAGGCGCAGCGTAAAGACCGGGCGCTGGAATGCTGCGTCCTCGAACACCGGGACGCTGTCGCGCAGCGCGGCGGCCGCGGCGCCGAGGGTGAGGCCGGAGGCGGGGGGCTGGGCCCGGCACACGTCCGGGACGGTGCAAGGCAGACACAACAGGGCGAGCACCATCACTCCGAGCCGGGTCATCATGGGCGCGAGGATACCAGAGGGTCACCGCCGGTGGGATAGGGGGATGACGCGCTCGCTGCCGCGTGGCATCCTGCCGCGCAGGAGGAGTGACAAGCATGAAGTTCCTGCGCGTGGGCGCCCCGACACATGAAGTATTCGACGGAATCGTGCAGGGCGGCTACGCCGACGCCCATGCCACCAACATCGAGATCGTGCGCTCCCTCGCGCCGGCCGGCGGCCGCGTGCTCGATGTCGGCGCGTGGCACGGCGCGTTCTCGGCACGCCTGGCGGCGGCCGGGTTCGAGACCGAGGCCTGCGACCTCGACCCCAGCGAGTTCCGCGCGGCGGGCGTGACGTGCCACGCGGTGGATCTCAACAGCGTCGTCTCGCGCGAGGCGTTCCTGGCGCTGCGCGGGGGCTACTACGACGCGGTGATGGCGCTGGAGATCATCGAGCACGTCGAGGATCCGTGGAGTTTCTTCCGCTTCGCCGCGGGCCTGACGCGGCCCGGCGGCCACATCGTGCTGACCACGCCGGACCCGGCGAATTTCTATTCGCGGCTGACATTCCTGACCCGCGGTCACATGCACCAGTTTGCGCCGTCGGACGAATCCTACGGCCACATCAATCCGCTCACCCCGCAGGAACTGGATCTGATCGTCCGGCGGCTGGGGCTGGAGACGGTGCGTCGCGAGCCGGTCGAGGACTTGCCATTCATCTGGCTGCAGCCCAACCTCGCCGCGACGCTCAAGTGGAGCGTCGCGGCGGCGCTGTCGCTGGTCACGCGTGGTGACCAGCAGGGATGGTGCATGCGCTGGGTGCTGCGGGTCCCACCGGCCAGCGCGCGATAGCGGCGGCCGCCAGTCAGGCTAGCGCACCAGTACGGCCCGACCCTGGGCGTGCCACGCGGCGCTCGTCGCGGTGACCACGTAGACCCCGCTGGGCAACTCGTGCGACGCCGGGAAGCGCAGCACGCGCTCCTGCCCGTTGCCCGTCTCCGTCTCCTGCAGGACCACGCGGCCCACGGCGTCCACGATGCGCACGGCGATGCGTTCACCGGCAGGGCCGCGGAGCCGCACGGTGAGTTCCCCCGCGCGCAGGGTGCGGGTGTCCAACTGGTGCGTCGACGCCACCGACCCCGGGTCCGGCGGCACGTGCGCCTCGGTCGGGGCGAGCAGGTCGAGCATCCAGGTGTCCGCGAGGTCGAAGGTGCCCGCGGCGTTGGAGCCGAGGCCGCCGAACAGGAGGACGCGCCCGCGCGCCGCATCGAACGCGGCGCCGGCCTCGAGCCGGGCCAGCGGTGTGGCTGGGCCTGGGCTCCATGGGGTCCACGTCGCCGAGGCGGGGGACCAGGCCCAGGTGTCGGCCAATGCCGTGCCGCCGCCCCGCACTGTCACGCCCCCGAACAGCAGCACCAGGTCCCGCAGCGGGTCGTACGCCGCGACCGCCCCCGAGCGTGCTGCGGGGCTGCCCGCCGGGGCCGCGATTGACCAGGCCGGGTTGGCGCCCAGCGAAAGCGTCACCACGTCGCCCAGGCTCTGCTGGGTATCGTACCCCCCGATGATGACCATCGCATCGCGCTGGCTGTCATAGGCAGCCGCCGGCGCCGCACGGCCAGCCGGCGCCGGTCCGGACGGCGAAA
>JBKJUD010000045.1:0-4744 GCA_046590735.1 Candidatus Eiseniibacteriota bacterium
AGCACGGCCTGATCGACAACTGGCTGCGCCACATCCAGGACGTCGCCCACGAGCATCGGGCCGCGCTCGATGCGCTCGAGGATCCGGCGGCCCGCGCCGCGCGGCTCAGCGAATTGAACGTCGTCAACCAGGCGCTGAATGTCTGTCGCACCACCATCGTGCGGGACGCGTGGGAACGGGGCGCGGAGCTGCACGTGCATGCCTGGATCTACAGCATCGGCGATGGCCTGCTGCGCGATCTCGGCTTCACCGTGTCCGGCGCCTCGGCGCTCGAGCGGGCGTATGCCGCAGCGGTCTCCACGCTCACCGCGAGGCCCCCGGGAGAGATTCCCGGTAATCCGGCCGCCTCCCCAGGCCGATAACTCCCGGACCATGACCCCGACCGCTCCCCATATCGTCTTCGACCTCGATGACACGCTGATCCAGACCTCGGTCACCTTCAACCGCGCCCGCGACCAGTTCGGCGCCCTGATGGCCGCGCGCGGCATCGCCGCCGCCGAGGCGATCGAGACGCTGCTCGAACTCGACCTCGCTCGCATCGAGGCCGAGGGCTTCGGCCGCGGCCGCTTCCCCGTCTCGTTGCGCGACGCCTACCTCGCCCTCTGCGCGCGCCACGACCTGGTGGCCCGCGCGGAGGACGAACGCGCGGCGGAGAATTTCGGCCACACCGTCTTCACCACGCCGCCCGAGGTGTTCCCCTCGACCCACGAGGTGCTGCGCCACCTGCGCGGCGAGGGCTGCCGGCTGTTCCTGCTGACCAAGGGCGACTTCGAGGTGCAGCAGTTCCGGATCGACGGCGCGTCGCTGCGCGGGTACTTCGATGCCATCCACGTGTTCCCGCGCAAGGACCTCGCGGAGTTGCAGGAAGTCCTGCACACCCACCGCCTGCCGCGTGAGAACACCTGGGTGATCGGCGACGGCATGCGCTCGGACATCAACCCGGCGATGGCGGAAGGGCTCCATGCGATCCTGGTGGGCGACAAGCGCTGGATCTACGAGGACGTCGCCCCGACGCACGATGGCTTCCATCGCGTCAGCCACGTCGGCGAGGTGCCGCCGTACGTGCTCGGGCGCCGTGTCGGGCCCGACGGCTCGCGGGCAGTCGACGCCGCCTAGCCTGCGTCACACCCCATGCAGAAGCCCCGGCGATCGCGACGATCGCCGGGGCTTCGTGTTCTGCGGTGCGGCTGGGGGCCTTGCTATCGCACGCCCGCCGGGGCCGCCGGGGACGGTATGCCGCCGCGCTCGTTCATCGGCACGTAGTCGCGGTACTCGATGCCGGTGTAGATCTGCCGCGGCCGCGCGATCTTCTGTTCCTTCGAGTCGAGCACCAGCTCCTGCCACTGCGCCGCCCAGCCGCTGGTCCGCGCGATCGCGAACAGCACCGGGAACAGCTCCACCGGCAAGCCCATCGCCTCGTAGATGATGCCCGAGTAGAAGTCGACGTTTGGGTAGAGTTTGCGCGAGATGAAGTACTCGTCCTCGAGCGCGATGCGCTCCAGTTCGACCGCGATGTCGATGAGCGGGTTGCGACCGGTGACCTCGAACACTTCCTCCGCGACGCGCTTGATCAGCCGCGCGCGCGGGTCGTAGTTCTTGTAGGCGCGGTGGCCGAATCCCATCAGGCGCCCGTCGCCGCCCTTCACCTTCTCGATGAACGCCGGCACGTGCGCCTTCGAGCCGATCTCGCGCAGCATCCGCAGCACCGCCTCGTTGGCGCCGCCGTGCAGCGGGCCGTACAGCGCCGCCGCCGCCGCCGCCATCGCGGAGTAAGGATCGGTGTGCGACGAGCCGACGCCGCGCATCGCACTGGTCGAGCAGTTCTGCTCGTGGTCGGCGTGGAGGATGAACAGCACGTCGAGCGCGTGCTCGAGCACCGGGTTCACCGTGTACTTCGACTCCGACATCTTGAACAGCATGTTGAGGAAGTTGCCGGTGTACGAGAGGTCGTTGTCGGGATAGGCGTAGTAGAGGCCCCGCAGGTGCCGGTAGGTGAAGGCGGAGAGTGTGGAGACCTTGGCGATCAGCCGGTAGATCTGCTTCTGGCGCGACTCCGCGTCGTTGATGTCCTTGGCGTCGGGGTAGAAAGTGGACAGCGCACCCAGGGTGCTCACCAGCATGCCCATCGGGTGGGCGTCGTGGTGGAAGCCGTCCATGAACTTCTTGATGTTCTCGTGGACGAAGGTGTGATGGCGGATGTTGTAGTCCCACGCCTCGAGCTGCGAGGGGGTGGGCAATTCGCCGTGGATGATCAGGTAGGCGGTCTCGATGTACGTGCTGTGCTCGGCGAGCTGCTCGATCGGGATGCCGCGGTAGCGCAGGATGCCCTTGTCGCCGTCGATCAGCGTGATCGAGGACCGGCAGGCGGCGGTGTTGGTGAAGGCCGGATCGTAGGTCATCAAGCCGAAGTCCTCGGCGTCGGTCTTGATCTGCCGCAAGTCCATCGCACGAACGGTCCCATCGGTGATCGGGAGCTCGTACTGCTTGCCGGTCCGGTTGTCGGTGATGGACAGGCTGTTCGACTGCACGCTGGGCACCCTCCCTGCGCCATGGCGTCCGGCGCCGGCGCTTTCATCCCTGACCCCCACGGGGGGCTCGTTGCACACCCGCAACCTATTGCGCGGGTGAACCCTGAGTGTCTGCGGTTTGACGCGTTCCCGCAACAGGAACGTGCATCGATGCCCTGACGTTATCGACCCGAAATGGTATCTTCTGGACCAGAGTTCCTGGAATCCGACGGAGGACAGCATGCAACGGATACGAATGGCCCAGGTGGCGGCCGTGGCGGCAACGCTCGCGGTGGCGTGGGGATGCAACAAGGCGACGCAGCCGGGTGTCCCGGGCAAGCCCGCGGTGTTCCCGGCGTTTGCGCTGGCCGATTCCAACCGCAATGCCCCGACGTACGCGCAGCCGGTGCGGGAGAACTATCTCGCCGGGCGCGCCGCGGTCGTGTACTTCGGCTGGGCCACCTGAGGCTTCTGCCAGCAGCAGTTTGCTGCTTTGACCAGTGAAGTGGCGACGTGGCCCGACTCCGGCCTGGGCGACATCCCGGTCATCGGGGTGAACGCGAAGGACACCAACTCGTCGGCCTCGCTTCAGGTGATCACGCGCAATTCGATGATCCCGTTCCTGCAGGATATCGCCTCGCCGAGCCTGTGGTCGGATGCCGCCGCGGCCGAGGACGACGTGTACATCCTCGACGCGCAGCGCCGCATCACGCGCGTGTTCTCGTGCTACACCTACTCGCTGGCCGGCGCCGGAAGTGACAGCCTGCGCACGTGGGTGCGCCAGGCGGCGGGCGTGTCGATGCTGGCGAACGGCGAGCCGCCGGCGCGTCGCGGCACCGGCACGGCGACGGCGCCGGCCGCCTCGAGCACGGAGATCAGCCCCCGCCGCTGAGCGACGGCGTGCTGCGCGCCAGGCATCGCCGCGCGGTGCAGCAGCGCGCACGCCGGCTGGACGCGGCCGCGGTAGGCGGCCACCGCCGCGCGCGCGGGCGGCGCCGGGCGGTGGGCGAGCAGGAGGCGGAGAACCGGCGCGTCGGTCCACGGCATGTCGACGGCCAGCCACAGCAGCCACTCGTCCGCGAGCGCCTCGAGCGCGGCGAGCACGCCCGCCGCGGGCCCGCGATCCGGCGCCGCGTCGTGCACGCGCAGGGCGGCCGGCGCGAGGGTTCGCGCTTCGTCCAGCAGCGCGGCAGTGCAGACAGACGGATGGGGCAGGCTGATCGCCACCGGCCGCCCGGTGGCCTCGGCCGCCACGCGCACCGCCCGCGCCAGCAGCGACTCCTCGCCCCAGCGCAGCAGCGCCTTGGGTTCCGCCATCCGCCGGCTTTCGCCCCCGGCGAGGATCAGCCCGCGCGGGCGGGCGGCCCGCCCGCGGCGGCCCTCGGAAAGGTCAGTCGGTGTGCTAGAGTGCGCCATCGCCGCGCCAGTGTACGCGGCTGCGCCATCCGAGGCACGCGCCGTGAAAGTTCGTCTCGCCCCGACATCCATTCGCTTGCGGCTCGATCCCGCCGAGATCCCCGCGCTCACCGCCATCGGCGCGTTGGCGTCCTGGACGGCGCTGCCCGACGGCGGGCGCCTCGGCGTCGGCGTCGAACTCGGCGAGCGGTGGGCCGTCGCGCTCGAGAATGGGTTCCTGCGCGTGACCCTCGATCGCGCCGCCGCCGCCCCGCTGCTCGACGGCACGCTCGAGGGCGTCCACGCCGACCTCGCGACCGGCGGCAGCGAACCGTTGCGCCTGATCGTCGAGCGCGACCGCGGCGCGCGGAAGCGCGTGTGAGCGAGATGCCCCCGGCCGTCGTCGGCGCAGCAGCCGCCGATTTGCAGGTGCCCGCCCACGTCACCCGCCTGCGCGCCGGCGCGCCGCCCACCCCCGAGCGCGACGTGCTGGCCGCCGAGGAACCGCTCGAGATCCGCCTGGGCGGCGAGGCGCTCAGCGTCACGCTGCGCACCCCCGGCCACGACGAGGAACTGGCGCTCGGCTTCCTGTGGACGATGCGCCTGGTGCGCTCGCTCGCGGACATCGTGGCGATCCGCGCCGGCCTCGGCCCGCCCGGCGCCCGCCTCGTCGAGATCGACCTGGCCCTCGGCGCGCCGGACCGCCGCGCCTGGGTGCAGCGATTCGCCGCCACCGCGTCGTGCGGGCTGTGCGGCATCGAGCGGCTCGACATGCTCGCCGTGCACGCGCCGGTCGCGCCCGACGCCACCGCGCCCCGCGTGTCGCGCGCCGTGCTCCACGC